>CAMPJV010000001.1 GCA_946886975.1 uncultured Taibaiella sp.
GGATTGGGAATATTATTGTTCTACAGAGACCCGCTCCCAAACCCTTCCGATAAGGTGAGGGAGGTTTAGGCGAGTGCAGTCGCTACTTGACTCTTCTACCCTTCCATTTGTATACTCCAATGAAGCCGAGGAAGCCTGCTGTGATGACATAAAGTATATGGAAGGGTTGCAATAATGGAAACAGTAGTAACTGCTCTGTTTTGCGGAAGAAGATTGCGACCGGGAACAGATAGAAGGCTTCTACAACGGTCTTGATGAGAAAAATGCCTGCAAGGAGAATCAGGTAATTGATGTCAGAAAGGCCGGCGATGAAGAGAACGAGGAAGAGGAGGTTGAACAGGTAGACCAACAATAATATCAGCGTAAGCTTAGGGTCATTGTACTTACCGGACTTAGAAGCCCAGCGGATCCGCTGCTGAAGAAGGCTGCCCCAGTCGGGCTGAGGAGCGGTAGTCACTACGGCCTGACGGGTCTTGAGGTAGGCAAGCTTATCAGGGAAAGCCTTTTTCACCTTAACCATGAGCAGGAAATCATCACCGGAAGCGAGGTGGTCTATGCCCTGGTAGCCATTCACCTGAAGGAAAGCTGATCTGCTGAATGCGAGATTGGCACCGTTACTCATGTTGCCAAGACCAAGCCGGTGAGCGGCGGCAGTGATGCCCTGCATGGACATAAAGTCAATGTCCTGGAAGCGCTCGACCATGCTGCCATTGTTGGAGAAGGCGACAGGACCGACAATCATGACCGGATGATCCTCCTCATACCTTGCCGCTATGTGATTCAGCCACTCCTTAGGCGCAATGCAGTCAGCGTCAGTAGTGATGATGAGCTCCCCTGAGCTGTTGGCTATTCCGATCTCTATGGCTTTCTTCTTATAAGCGTTCAGCTCTTCTCCCTTCTTCAGGTAGTCAGCCATAGGGAGACATTTTACATTAGGAAGTGCGTGGTTCCTTACGATCGCGGCGGTGTTATCTTCAGAATGATCGTCTATTACTATGATCTCGAGGAGTTCGGAAGGATAGTCGTTCTTCAGGATGGACCTGATGCAGGCAGATATGGTACCTTCCTCGTTGCGTGCGGGGATAATGATGCTGATCTTCGTGCGTGGGGTAAATCCCTGCTTCAGAACAAACTTGGGCTGCATGGTCCAGCCGAACCAATAGACGAGCATCAGCACGACGTAGCTTAGGGTAAGGACCCAGATAATTATAAGAGCAATCAGCATGTTCCTTTAATAAGACAGTTGGCCATTTGAGGTAAGGTATCGGTGTCGAAGACACGGTGGCCTTTTTCGACGATGAAAAGTTGCACGCTCTGCATGTCTTTCTTGAATCTGTGAGCGTGGGGAACCGGTATTACCCTGTCGTAGGTGCCCATAAAGATATAAACAGGGATGTGATATCTGCGAATGGCCATCCTTAGGCGCCGCATATCCGGAATGATCCTGCTCATGCCGGGCCAGACCTTAAGCAGGAAAGACCTGTCCTTTTCGGAGTCCAGGTAATACATGGCAAAGCGGTAACGAGATTGATCTATGAAGTTCTTCTTCCTCAGCCATTCAATAAAGCCGAGGTAACGCTGTGTGTTTGTCAGAAAACTTCTGAAGAGCCTTTTACCAAAAAAGGTCTTAGTGACGAAATAATAGAGTGGATTGAAGACCAGTCCGTCGGAGGCGATGAGCAACACCCGGTCTATCTTATCAGGCATGAGCTCTGTGATGGTGAGACAAACACGGCCGCCAAGACTGTAACCTAATAAGGCTACCGTCTGCACGTTATGCTCCTGCATCAATCGAGTCACCATAAGCTTCAGGTCGGCTTTGTGCAGGAGCTGGTCGTCGGGCCAGACACTCTGACCGTGATGAGGCAAGTCTACGCTGAGGATGGTAAAGTCCTTTTCAAGGTACCTGCGGAAGGGATAGAAAAGAGAGGCGTTGTTGGCATATCCATGGAAGGCAATGAGCAGGCGACTGCCTGTACCCATCTTCAGATAGTGAAGCTTATTGCCCTGCAATGAAATATAACCGCTCTGACCGACGCTCATGAACACCTCAAAAGTAAAAGCTATTCGCCCAAAGGCTGCTATAATTTAACACCGGAGAGGTCTTTTTTTATTTAGATTTATAAAAAGAATAATAGCATGGAGGCAAATACAGCAAGAGCGTTACAGGGCGGAGGTTTTCTTATAAACCCATCAACTACAGAAAACACATTTACTCCCGAAGACTTTACGGAAGAACAACTGATGGTGGCCCAGATGTGCGACGAATTCCTGGACAAGGAAGTGCTGCCGCACCTGAATGCACTGGACCAGCAGCAGGAAGGACTGATGCCCTCACTGGTGGATAAGGCAGGAGAGCTGGGACTGCTGGGAGCAGCATTTCCAGAGAAATATAATGGATTGGGAAAGGACTTCGTGACGGCCACTCTTATCAATGAACGCCTTGGAGGCGGACACTCCTTTGCAGTGGCGATGGCTGCCCACAATGGAATCGGTTCCCTTCCAATACTATACTTTGGCACCGAAGCACAGAAAGAAAAATACATACCTAAACTGGCAACGGGAGAAATGAAGGGAGCATACGCCCTGACCGAACCCGGCAGCGGAAGCGATGCGCTGGGCGCGAAGACAACAGCGAAGCTGAGCGAAGACGGAAAGCACTATATACTGAACGGACAGAAGATATGGATAACGAATGCTGGCTTTGCGGATGTATTCACTGTATTCGCAAAGCTGGATGGAGATAAGTTTACGGCCTTTATTGTGGAGAAAGGGGCGCCGGGATTGAGCCTGGGGGAGGAAGAACACAAGATGGGCATAAAGGGGAGCAGCACGCGGATGGTGTTCTTTGAGGATTGCAAGATACCGGTAGAGAACTTGCTGGGTGAGATAGGCAGGGGACACATCATAGCATTCAACATACTGAACATAGGAAGGCTGAAGCTATGCGCTGCTGCCCTGGGCGGTGCGAAGAGAGCACTGGCGGGAACCATAACCTATGCTAAGAACAGGGAACAGTTCAAGACCTCTATTGCCAACTTTGGCGCGGTAAAGCACAAGCTGGCTGAGATGGCGATCAGGATATTTGCTACAGAGAGTTCTCTTTACAGAACGGCGGCCTGGATAGATGAGAAGGAGCACGAGCTGCGGAGTGCGGGAAAGCCAGAAAGTGAAACATTACTTGGGGCTGCGGAGGAATTTGCCATAGAATGTGCGATGCTAAAGGTGATAGGCAGCGAGGCACTGGACTATGTGGTGGACGAAGGAGTGCAGATACACGGCGGCAACGGGTATATGGATGACTATAACATCTCCCGGAGCTACAGAGACAGCAGGATCAACAGGATATTTGAAGGCACTAATGAGATCAACCGGCTCCTGACGCTGGACATGTACCTGAAGCGGGGCATGAAGGGACGCATCAACATAACTGGTCCGGCGATGGCAGTGAGCAAAGAACTGATGAGCATACCCGACTTTGGGGAAGATGACAGGCCCTTTGCCGCAGAGCAGAAAGCGATAGGGAACTTCAAGAAAGCAATACTAATGTGTGCCGGCGCTGCAGTGCAGAAGCTGATGATGAAGATAGAAGGCGAACAGGAGGTGCTGATGTACCTGGCAGATATGCTCAATGAAACCTTCCAGGCGGAGAGCATGCTGCTGCGCACGATTAAGATGGAGGAGACGGGACACAAGAATGCCGCACTTGCCATAGACGCCACCCGTACATTTATCAATGACGCTGCGGACAGGATAAACCACGCAGGGAAGAATGCTATCAACGCCTTTGCTGACGGTGATGAGCAGCGAATGATGCTGATGGGGCTAAAGCGCTTTACTAAGACGAACAACTTTAATTGCAAGGAAGCGAGGAGGAGAATAGCCGACAGGCTGACTGAGGAGGAAAGGTATTGCTTTTAGGCAGCATGCTTTCAATTCCACCTGATCGCACTTGATCTGCAGAGAAGCTGCAGCACAGCTATGATAAAGCGCGGCGGAGACGTTTAGCCATACACCTCTGGTCTGAAACGCTTAGCCAATAAACCCGTTGCCTTTCCCAGGTCGATATCGGCGACGGTGACTCCGGGTTGGCAGTACTGCTGATGGGCCACGCACGTGCCGTCTGGCGCTATGATGGCGCTGGCGGATTCGGGGTAGGTCAATGAGTAATTGGAGGTGGCGAAGTAGATGGTATTCTCCAATGCCCTCACCATCTGGGCCTTTTCATAATATGGATTATCCTTACTACCCCACTCGACCAGCTTTTTCCCTTCCCTGTTGCTGCCAGTGAGATTGGGATGAAACACAACCTGCGCACCGTGCAGGGCGGCCCACCGCACCGACTCAGGATACCTGAACCCTTCATGGCAGATGACAATGCCGAACGTTAGCTCCCCGACCTTAAAGATGCTGCGCTGATGGCCGGGCTTCCAGATGGCGTCTTCTGAAGGGTCAAGCTGGTTCTTAGTCTGAAGGCCCAGTATCTTGCCTGACCCGGATATCACGTGCGCCACATTCATTATCTCACCGTCTATATACCAGTCCATGGGGATGATGACCGCTATTGAATTACCCTTTGCCATGGCTACTACACTATCCAGTGCATCACGGAGCTGGCCGTCGCTACAGGCTTCTCTCTGAAATTCATCCATTGGATAGCCCGGCAGGTAAGACTCAGGGAAACAAACTATTTCGGCTCCCTGCTGTGCGGCATCCTTTGTAAGCCTATCCACCCAATGGAGGCCATCGGCGAGGGAAGAAGGATAGTCGGGGGAAGCAACTGCGATTTTCATATGGGAGAGATTTGATTTGCTAAGATACGTCCAGAGATGGCAGATGGGAAGGGCTTTTGGAATGGCGACTGAAGAAACATTACTTCGTCTTTAGCCAATCCGGCTGCCATGGCTGCTACTTCTCGATCAGGAAACATGACCTGTGCAATCGTCCCTGGAAATCGAATGGAGTAGTGGCACCTGTGATATCTTTCACCACCGTTGCGGGGATAGAATCCCGGTCCATCTGGAAGCCTTTGTAGTTATTGCTAAAGTATATCTTGCCGTCGTCGGTGCTTGCCTTCAACAACTTCTTCAGGAGCATCACATGATCGCGCTGCACGTCGAAGTTATCTTCCATGCGCTTGCTGTTGCTGAATGTGGGAGGATCGCAGATGATGAGGTCGAAAGTGTTAGCGGGCAAGTCGCTGATGACCTCCATCACGTCCGCATGAACGAACTCGTGCTTCTGATCGTCATAGAGCTTGTTGAACTGCATATTGCGCTTCGCCCAGTTGATGTAGGTTTTGGAAAGGTCGACTGAAGTTACTGAGGCCGCCCCGCCGTGAGCTGCATAAACACTGAAAGCGCCTGTGTAGCAGAACAGATTGAGCACCCTCCTGCCCTCGGATTGTTCCCTGACCATATTCCTCGTGATGCGGTGGTCGAGGAAGAGACCTGTATCAAGGTAGTCTGTGAGATTGATGATGAAATTCAGTCCACCTTCCGGGACTATGCGCTCCTGCTTTTCTTCGGCAAACTTTTCGTACTGGCCCTGGCGGCCGGCCTTCCGCTGACGCTGCTTCATAAAAATTTCCTCCGGCGCAATGCCTACGATCTCAGAGATTACCTCGCGGCATGTATGCAACCAGACCTCGTGCTCCTCGTCTTCCATGCCATGGCGGCGCTTGTATTCGGCAGCATGGACTACGCCGGCATACCAGTCTATGGCGAAGGGGAACTCGGGAAGATCATGATCGTAAAAGCGGTAACAGGCCACCTCCTGCCGGCGGGCGAGCTTGCTATAGTGCTTCCAGACCTTTGTGAGCCGGTTGCGGAACATTGCAACCCTGGCATCTAAATCGGGCATAAGGGCAAAGATAGATAATGTGGGGAGCCATAGGAGGGCATTGATGGGGACAGGCAGTATCGCCATCGGGGTAACGGAGAAAGGAAGTCAGGCCGGAGGAAGTCTGCTTTTAAGCCATTGTAACCTCGTTGAAGACCCGGTGTAAAGCAGGAGGTAAAGCATGGATGAAGCATAGATAAAGCATAGATAAAGCATAGACAAAGCATAGATATTGCAGGTACGTTGCTAATAAGTATAATATGTCCTGCACTTTAGCTTTAGCCGATCGGTGGTCAGATGGATTGCAATTCCTTGCCCTGGATGGTATAAACCAGCTGGACGGAAAGGGCCAGCAACTGAGTCTTGCCATGCGCGTTCCGTTCGATGTGGTACATAGTAGTGGATATCTGCTCAATCATTTTCCTGAGGGACTCAAAGCTTACGTTACGTGCCGCCAGCTTTCCTACGAACTGAGCCTCCTCCTCGGGCAAGGTGGGCGGGACCTGGGGCAGATAGCGGACCCGTATCGCCTGCTCGAGCAACTGGATCACATAATGGAGAAAGTTCTTTTGCTGCTCACGGCCCGCCTTTGACCAATCCTCTACCATTTTTGAGAGCTCAATACCATTATTCGTAAAAAGCGCGTTGAACCAGCGACGCACATCCGGGAACAGATCATTCTCCGTGTGGCGGACCAGGCGAAGCGCCTCGGTGAAGTCGCCATTGGCGATATGGGCTATCTGGGCAGCTTTGCGCGTATCTGCAAGCGAACGGTCGGCAAGACCCTGAGCTATATCGGCGGCATGAAGCGGCGGGAGCCTGATGAGCTGTGTGCGGGACAGGATGGTGCCCAATACCTCGTCTACATCTTCGGCCACCAGGATGAGTAACGTGCCAGGAGGCGGCTCTTCGATCAGCTTGAGCAAAATATTCCCTTCTTTCCCTAAATATTCCGGTCTCCAGATGATCTGGACCTTTCTGCCGCCTTCATAAGACTTGAGGTTTAGCGTTTCAATTATTTCACGACATTCCTCCGCAGTGATATTGCCCTGCTTGTTTTCCGCGTCAATGAACTGCAGCCAGTCGTAAGTGGTGCCATAGGGCGTTTGGGCAATGAACTCACGGAACTCCTGGATGTAGTTTCGGCTCATTGCCTTGGTGCCTGGCTTTGGGGGTATAGAAGGGAAGCTGATGTGCAAGTCTGCATGTTCGAGGCGCGACGACTTCTGACAATCCGCGCAAGTGCCGCAGGAGTCGTGTTCCTGCTTATTCGTACAGAAGATATACTGAGAGAAAGCAAGAGCGAGCGGCAGTCCACCTGTTCCCTCCTGGCCGGCAATAAGCAAAGCGTGCGGCAAATGATTCTGCTCCAGCATGGAAATCAAACCCTGCTTTGCCGACTGCTGACCAACTACCTGCTTTAGTAACATAGGCTCAAAATTGGCGGGAAAAAAGCAGAAGACAAAATGTGCAGACCTGATTTGGGAAAGTGAAAGAAACCAAAGGCATGTGGATAATACATAAGTGTATAAAATCAAGACAACAATTAACAGCTTGGTTTAAGTATAAGGTTTATTATTGCACCCGGAAAAAAGCTCCTGGCAAGGTCTTTGTGTTGTGGCTTTTGCACAGTAAGATGAGTATCAGTAAGTTGCCCTATACTAAAACTTCATATCAGTTCTACTTCCGAGGAGAGAATGGCGAGAGCTGTGTTAGTTTTTCCGTTATCCAGGATCATTTGACATGTGAATGTACCTGCGGCCGTAGCCGGGGAACGGATCTATGTTGGCACGGTCAATATGTATTAGCCGGGAAGACAGCAAGAATTACGGGCGGGGACATGAACTTGCAAAAGGAACTGATAAAGCAAGCTGAAGAGACGAGAGAAGGTAAGAGAATGGTAAGACAAGCGGCAAAGAAGTTTGAAGGCGAGAGCCACTGTCGCAGATGTAACAGTGACAGGATCGTAAAGATCAAATTTTCGCCTGCAGCGAGGCTATATACATTATTCAGAGAAGTGACACACCATACCTATTTCTGTAAAAAGTGCAGATGGACATGGTAGGTCACCAAAGGACAAGAGCATGAATGTCGTTTTAGCTAAAAGAATGAACCAGTCAGCAGATATCAATACCAGAACCTATCATTTTCACATCAACGGAGAACGTGGCATATGTGAAGTAGCCTTCAGTATAGATGAAGACAATTTAGAATCTTCCTGCAACTGCCACTACAATGCTGATAAGAAGATGTGCTGGCACCGGCACTATGTGATTGCCGGCAAAACGCAGCGTTTGGGCGAAGGCGAAGATGTTCAGCAGCAAGAACTAATAGAGCTGCTTTCCAGAACCAGCGGAGGCCGGGACCAGATAAAGCAGGCGAAAGCTACCTTTGGCGAAAAGGAAACCTGCCGCCGATGCAACAGCAGCGAAGTGGTGGACCTGAAGAACTCAGTGTCCGGTAAATTCCTGAAGATCTTTGTGCCCAATGGGCGACGATACTTTTGCTGGTCATGCAGATGGTCCTGGTAGCCAGCGAAAGATGGGCGTAACGAATGTTACGCTTTTTTTGTGCCAGAGCAGCCTGGGCTGGTCATTAACAAACAGTGGCATCAATTTGTTGCCTGAGGTAAAAACAGGAACCATGAGCGGTTTTCTTTCAACAGGCGGAGGCAAGACATTGCTGGCAGGCATAATCATCATTATTACCGGTGCGCTGGCGAAAGCCTATGAATGTCCCTACGACAATGCCATCCTGATAGTGGGAGTAGCCATTGCTGTAATAGGCGCAATACTATACTTCTCCGGAAGCAGAACGACAGATACAGGATCTTAAGTGTATTGAGAAGCACGGCATGACAGGAGCAATACCTTAAGTTTGCACAGGCAAACTATTGTCATGATCAGAATAGAAAATGAGTTGCTAGCTATATCCATAAGCACGAAAGGAGCTGAACTACAAAGTATAAAGAACAAAGAACTCAACCTTGAGTACCTGTGGGGAGGTGACCCGGAATACTGGGGAAAACATGCACCCGTACTATTTCCTGTTGTTGGTGAGCTGAAGGAGCACACTTATTACTATAATGGAAAGGCATACAACCTATCAAGGCATGGCTTTGCACGGAATATGGATTTTGCGCTGACGGACCATAACAGCACAACGGCCAGTTTTGAGCTGAAGAGCAACGAAGAGACAAAAGAGAGCTATCCTTTTGAGTTTATCCTCCGCATCCAGTATTCCCTTGAGGGAAATAAGCTGGTAAACAAGTATGAGGTGGTTAACAGCGGCGGTGACACCATGTACTTTTCCCTGGGAGGACATCCTGCATTTAACATTCCCCTGCAGGAAGGAACAAACTACAACGATTATTACCTGGAGTTCGACACAGCAGAGACTGCACCGCGCTGGCCGCTACATGAAGGACTTATCAAGACCCACCCTGAGGAGTTCCTGCACGAGGAGCGGAGGATATATCTGAGCCACAACCTATTCGCACAAGATGCTATTGTGCTGAAACACCTGAAGTCGGAAACGATATCCCTAAAAAGCAAAGCGTCGAGACACGGACTTACCATGAACATCGGCGGCTTTCCATACCTGGGAATCTGGGCGGCTCCTGAAGCGCCCTTTGTCTGCATAGAGCCGTGGTGCGGCATTGCAGACTCCTTGCACCACAACCAGCAACTGGTGTCGAAGGAAGGAATAATGACCCTTGGAGCGGGGAAGAACTGGACCAAGGCATGGGACGTAAGCTTCTTCTGAAGCAGCGCTTCTTTACAGAACAGAAAGACACAGGAGCAAAGGACTGAGGAGTGACACGCAAAAGAAAACCGCCTTGCTCTGCAGGCGGTCTTTCAGATGTTTGCTTGTTTGCGTCGTCCTTTCTACAAAACAAAACTAACCAGATACTATCACTAAACAATGGATGAGCGTTAGTGGCATCATCCACATGAGGTTAGGCTCAATTCAGCCTCAGCTTCTGCTTCAGATCAGTTGGAAGAGCGTTCTTGTGGACTAGAAAAGCAGTTGTCTTATAAAGTACGTAAGGTTTGCTCACATAGATGTACCCCTTATAATCATTCTTTTCGCCCCAGCTATTCTTTACAATATAGTATTCCTTGCCACTCTGATCTTTAGCCAGGCCTACTATGTGCATGCCGTGGTCGTCCGTGGTTTCGTAATTGTCGAACGCCGCCTGCCGTGCCTTTGCAGTGATCTGTCGATCAGGCTTAGGCCCATTGAACAGGCTCTTCTGCTCGTCTTCGCTCATGTCCTCCCAGTTCTTTTCCGGCACGAAAGCGACACCGTTCTTCCAGCTAAAGGATTTTTCGCTGACATCTGTAGCCCAGGCAACAGTATAGCCTTTCTTAAGCGCGTTATCTATCGAAGCAGTAATGTCATTCATCTTAATGTTATAGACTTTATCAAAACTCCAGTTGTCCGGCACCATCAGCATGGTCTTCTGATAATATGGTTTATCGCTGAAGGAAGACAGCTCTACATAGTCAGCAGGATTAATACCCACTACCTCATCGGCAAAAGTGCGTGGTGTGTACTTTCTTCCCTTATAAGTAAAGGTTTCCGGCACCTCTCCCAGATAGGTATCTAAAACAGCGGTGAACGCCTTCTTCCAGTTTGGGGACAGCTTTCCGTTAGGATTCTTTACAAGCGCATCAAGCATGCCTTTCAGCACTGCCTGCATCTCGGCAAACTTATTCTTACTAGTGCCGTAATTAAGTCCAGTATACGCATCCTGCGGCAGGGCGCCGTACTTCGCAAGCATATTGATAGCGTCATGACAGCTGCCACCATCGCCCCAACTTATTGCGCCATGCATGCGGATGTAACTATCGGCTTTGTCAATGTAAACATTACGGGCAGTAAAGATCTCGGCGATGTCTACGGGCTTTTTGCCCATGCGTATCATCTCGCTCTCCAGGAAGGAATTGGTGGAATAACTCCAGCAGGTGCCACTGCTACCCTGATTCTTTACGTCGGTACACTCTACGTTGATAAGCGGAGTAAAGACGAACTTCTTTTTGGAGCTGTCGCTCTTATTGGCGTCTAGCTTATTAACCAGATCATCCTGAGCATTCGAAAAAAGAGGCAAAGCAGCAGCAAGGAAAAGAATGAACTTTTTCATCAGATTGTTCAATATGTTTAAATGGAAAATAAGTGATAAAGGTACGAAACCAGGAAACAGGAACCTGCACTAAAAAGGTGAAAATGAGGGTGATATGCCCTCCGAATCACTCCATGTCTATCTCATATAGCAATGTTTCGTGTCCCTGCTTTATTCCGAAGAGTTTCTGGCTTGCCGTTTTAAAAGATTCAAACTGCTCCATCAGTGCCTCTGCCAGGCGGATATATCTTTCCTCAGCCTCCAGTTCCAGTCGGTCCTCCTCATCCAGAGTGAGGCGGTATTGCTGATAGGTATCGTTGTCCTGCAGATCTTTCTCAATGCTGTTCTTTAGCTCGGTTACCAGCGGTGCAGGCTCGCCAAGCGCGAAGTCGAATAGCATCTCCATTAATGTGTCCTCATCGTTGAAGGTCTGGCTTTTGATATACATGCAGCAATATTTTAGTGCAAAGGTAAACGGAGCAATCCGATGAAAAGGCTCACAAGTTGTGCAAGTTTTCCAAGCTTTTATTTATTTCGCGAAAAACTACCCCCACTCCACTATATGAGGAACTTTATCCTGGCTATTTTATCCCTTGCCTTATCTGAAACTGTAAGTGCCCAAAACCCTATTCAGATGGCCACTCAGCCGTCGCTGACCTATCTCGAGAGCTTCGATTCACTAAGTTCCTGGACAAATAACTTCTCGACAGGGTCCGGTGCCCAACACTTCTCCTCCGTGGCCATTGGCGGGACAAATTCAATTCCAGACGCAACCAGGATCACCACATCCTCTTCCACCTTCATGACGGGGAATACAGGCGGCCTTCATAAAGATACAGCCAACGACAGACTGATCATGCTGGTGACAGGCACAACAAACAATTCCAGTTCCCTGGCTTTCGACATGCTCCTGGATTTTACTGGCGTCAATGCAGGTACCCTATCCTTTGACTGGGCTACGGTCTTCAACGGCGCAAGTACGAGCAACCGAACAGGTACGTTGAAAGTGTATGCTTCCACTGACGGAGTGAACTATACGGAACTGCCACAGGCAGAAGTGACGATAACAAACTACGTATCCGGAAGTGGAAGTCAAACCAATGTGCAACTGCCAACAGCATTCAATAACTCAGCAACTGCGAGGCTTCGGTTCTACTACTTTAATTCAGCGGGAGGCAGCAGCGGCAGCAGGCCTAAGATCGGCGTTGACAATATACAACTGATTGCTTCAGGTAGTCCCTGCCTCACACCAGGGGCATCCCCTACGTCCCTGACATTCTCAAATGTGACGGCGACCAGCGTACAGGGAAGCTTTAACGCCCCGATACCAGCAGCGGATCAATACCTGGTACTGGCAACTATTTATGGCAGCCTTAGCGCGAACCCGGTGGATGGGACTACCTACAACACCGGAGATATTGTAGGAGATGGCGTGGTTGTATACAGAGGCGCAGGGACCAGCTTTACAGCCATGAACCTAGATCCCTCAACCACCTATACATTCTATGTCTTTCCACTGAACCTCTATTGTAACGGCGTAACAAAATACAGAACAACAACACCGCTATCAGGCATAGCAGTAACACCGGCAGGGCCGCCATGCTTAAGTCCTTCGACGCAACCAAGTAACCTGCAATTCAACAATGTAACAAGTAGCAGCCTATCGGGTACATTCACTGGTTCCGGGAGCGCGAGCGAGTATCTGGTAATAGCTTCCACATCTGCGGTTCTGAACAACAGTCCCTCAAATGGTATCAACTACAACACAGGCGATACAATAGGAGGAGGAAACGTCATATACAGGGGCGCTAATTTATCATTTACTGCAACAAACCTAAACCACAGTACCACCTATTATTTTTACATCTACAGCCTGAACAACTATGCCTGCAGTAACGGCCCTGCCTACCTGTCCACATCACCACTTACTGGCCAGCAAACTACCACAATCGTTCTACCATGTGTAACTCCTACAGGTAATGCGAGCTCCCTTGTACTGAATCCAGGACCTGAACATATCAGTGGCTTCTTTAAACCATTCAATAATAACAACGATGGATATCTTGTTGTGATGAGCACGATCAGTACGCTTGCCGCTATGCCACAGGATGGAGTACTCTATCCCGCAGGTACAGCTATTGCCGGAGGTACCGTAGTTTCAGCAGGTAGTAATTACAGCTTTGTGGCTGACAGCCTTGCGCCTAACACCACATACTATTTCCATATCTTTTCGTACAATGATATATGTATTGGCGGCCCTTTTTACAAGATAAACAGCTATCTCACAGGAAGCACCTCGACGACCTACAATCTGCCTTACAACTACTACTTCGGAAATCTTCACACCCACAGCTCCTACTCTGACGGCAATAAGGATAGCAGTTCCCTTACTCCTTCAGATGACTATTTCTACGCGGAGAACGCACAGTGCATGGACTTTCTTGGAATCAGTGAACACAACCATTACACCGCAACGGACAATCCCGGCATGTTGCTGTCGAAGTACCATACAGGACTTGCAGAGGCAGCCGCGTATACAGCGTCGCATCCAGGCTTTCTCGCGCTATATGGAATGGAATGGGGAGTACAGCACAATGGAGGCCACGTGCTGGCCTACGGAATAGACCAACTATTAGGCTGGGACAGTGTGGGAGGAAACCCTAACTATGACATATACGTGGCCAAGAATGACTACCTGTCCAATAACGGATTATTCAGGAAGATCAACAGCTATGCAGGCAACAACGCATTTGCGACACTGGCTCATCCCGGATGGTCGGATTTCCAGTACCTGGCCTACAACGCTTTGAACAAACGAGCGGACAGTGCAGTGACTGGCATCGCAGTCGAGAACGGGCCCGGATTCAGCACAGATACTACGTACTCCAATCCGGCAAGTGACATGTCCTTCCTGCCCTACTATCTGCACATGCTCAGCAAAGGCTATCACGTAGCGCCGATGATAGATCATGACAATCACTTCACCACATTTGGCAGAACCACTACAACCAGGACCGCGGTGCTTTCCGCCTCCCTGACTGTAGCTGACTTTCTGCAAGCAATGAAAAGCAGGCGTTTCTATGCAACCCAGGATTGTGATACCCGGGCTTCGATCGAGATACAGGGTCAGCAGATGGGAAGCATTCTATCTCATCCTTTCGCGCCTGCAATCGCCATTAAAGTCGATGATCCGAGCAATCCGTCAGCAGTACCGTTAATCAAACTGATGTATGGCACACCTGGCAGACCTACTCCACCCTCCGTACTTCGCACAACTACTGGCAACCACCTGACGTACACAGACCACGCACTTTCGAATGACAGCACTGCCTATTACTATGCAGATATCACAATTAATGAGAAAAGGACAATAACGGCTCCGATCTGGTATACAAGAAAGGATACTGCCGTTGCAAATGATGTGTATACATCTTCCAAAAACTTAAGCGAATTAAAGATCAGAAATCATCCAGTCGGTAAGGACCTTCAGATCGAAATAACATTGCCCAACACCACTGAACTTTCCATCAATATCTATAATACCGCAGGTCAATTGATGTATGCTGGAAGGCATTCGGCAGCAAAAGGAGCGTACCAAATCTCAATACCGTTTGCTCACCTATCACCCGGCAGCTATATACTTGAGGTCGTTTCCGACAGAGAGCGAATCAGCAGGAAGTTTATTCATCTTTAGTCGCAACAACGCAAGGAGTGGTCTAATTTTTATACATATCAGACTATCAGTAGTTATGATGTAAAGTACTGCATGTATATACATATGTTTGCACTATGAGACTGCAGGATGCGATAAAGACAGAAAGGTTCAGAAACACCAGGCACATGGCCACACTAAACCTGTTGTATACTGCCTACTGGTTCAAAAGCCATAATAATTTGTTGCTTAAGGACTTTGACCTGACAAGTGAGCAGTATAATGTACTACGCATCCTAAGGGGGAAACACCCCGAACCAATGTGCGTTAAAGACATAGGCTCACGCATGCTGGAAAAGAGCTCCAACGTTCCACGGATCATTGACCGGCTCGTCCTCAAAAAGCTGGTAAAACGCGCAACATCTAAAGAAGATAAGCGCGAAACCATCACAACAGTGACACCCGAAGGCCTCAGAGTTCTAGAGAGAGCCAGCAAGGCGATGGACAAAGACGCGGACCGGCTGATAGGCATCACCGAAGAGGAGGCATCACAACTGAATGAATTACTGGAAAAGCTAAGAACCAAAGACTAATAAACATCAAAACAGCGCAAACCATGGCAAAGACAAAATGGATAATTGACACGACACACTCAGAAGTACAGTTCAAGGTAAAGCATATGATGATCTCCACTGTTACCGGCTACTTCAGCATTTTCAATGCCGAGGTAGAAACAGAGGGAGATGATTTCACAACCGCAAATGTGGAATTCACCGCAGATCTCAGCTCTATTTCAACTAACAACGAACAAAGGGATGCACATCTGAAGACCTCAGATTTCTTTGATGCGGAAAATCACCCGCAAGTAAAATTTGTAAGCTCAAAGCTGGAAAAAGTGGATGATGAAAGATATACGTTGCATGGCGACCTTACCATTAGGGGAACTACGAAGCCTGTTAAGCTATCCGTGGACTATGGGGGTATGATCCAAGACCCCTGGGGAGGCACAAGAGCGGGCTTCACAGTCGAAGGCAAGATCAACAGAAAAGATTATGGGCTCCACTGGGACTCCGTAACAGAGACAGGTGGAATCGTAGTAAGCGACGAGGTGCGCATCCATGTGAATTGCGAATTTGTAAAGCAGGCGTAAGAGTCCGGCTAAACACACAAGAGGAGCCATTTGATATGGCTCTTTTGCATCCAGACATTTCCTGTGCCGTAAGGGAATAATTCTTATATAGTAACAGACCAGGCACGCAAACAGATGGCAAAGAAATCAGGAGTAAAGATACCTATAGAGTTCTCAGGACCAGGACAGCTCTTGCTGTTCACAAGGTATGGCGACCCGAGAGAAGCAGGATTTGAACAAAAGTGGATCACAGACTGGTTTGTGCAGGAACAGTTTCCCTGGTTCCCCAAAAGGCAACTGTCGGTTCATAAACATTTCAGACCATTATTGGAGAAGGCCTTCACAGACCTGACGGTTCTCGGGATGCAGGATGAGATAAAGACTGCGGACAAAGGATTTGTTATCCGCACTATTAAAGGCAGCCCAGTGTTGTCCCTGCACTGCTGGGGAGCTGCAATTGACCTCAATGCCAGGGAGAATCCTACAGGATCAGCGGGTACATGGAGCAAAGAGTTTATTGAGGTGATGGTAAACAACCAGGTATTCTGCGGGCAGAACTGGATAGGGAGGAAGGATCCCATGCACTTTGCTATGGTGAACGGATAATAATCTGTAACTTTTTCCCGGATAAGGAGATACACTATGATGAGCGTCAAGGGAAAATGTTTTGTAATAACCGGTGCCAGCAGGGGAATCGGTAAGGCTATTGCACTAAGGCTTGCCCGCGAGGGAGCTAATATCGTGATTGCTGCCAAGTCCGTGAAGGAAGACCCACGACTCGGTGGAACTATATACAGTGCTGCAGAGGAGGTGGAACAGGCTGGCGGAAAGGCATTGCCCATAGAATGCGACATCAGAGATGAAGACATGATACTCCATGTGGTACAGCAGGCAAATACTGTATTTGGAGGCATAGACGGGCTGATCAACAATGCCTCGGCTATCAATCTTTCGGGCACGGAGCAAATTGAAACGAAGAAGCTTGATCTGATGCATGCAGTGAATGTACGCGGCACCTTCCTGATGACCAAACACTGCGTGCCATTCATGAAAAGGTCAACCAATGCACATATACTGACCTTGTCGCCACCGCCAGATATGAACCCCATCTGGTTCGCGCATCATCCTGCGTACACGCTTACCAAGTACAACATGAGCATGCTTACAATAGGTTGGGCGCAGGAGTTTAAGAAGCACGGAATAGCCGCAAATGCATTATGGCCGGTGACCACCATAGCTACTTCGGCAATTAAAAATCTGCTTGGCGGAGAACAGCTTATGCAAAGAAGCAGAAAACCAGAAATTCTGGCAGATGCAGCGTACTACATACTCACAAAGCCTGCCGGCGAATGCACAGGTAACACTTTCACTGATGAAGAAGTGCTGGGTAAAGAAGGCGTAACGGACTTCGAAGGATATGCAATGAACGCTGATAATAAGCTTCAGAAGGATCTGTTCATATCTTAACTTAAGCATATTGGGAACCATACTTTCTATTAATCAGATTTCCAAATCATACAGCTCTATTGAGGCGCTCAGGAATGTGTCTTTCAATGTACCGGAGGGAAGCGTCTTTGGAATACTCGGACCGAATGGAAGCGGCAAGACCACACTGCTTGGAATATTACTTGACGTGCTTAATGCCAATACAGGAACTTATGAATGGTTTGGTGGGCTACCGCATAACGCCGCAAGAAGACAAATAGGCTCACTGCTTGAGACACCAAACTTTTACCACTATCTGTCCGCGTTGGACAACCTGAAAATCACATCGGCCATAAAACAGCGTGGTGAGGAAGACAGGGAACAGGTACTGAAAGTTGTTGGCCTTTATGAAAGAAGGAACAGCAAGTTCCAGGAATTTTCGTTAGGAATGAAGCAGAGGCTGGCGATCGCCGGTGCTTTGCTCGGTGGTCCAAAGGTGCTGGTGCTGGACGAACCAACCAATGGTTTAGATCCCGCTGGCATAGCTGAAATAAGAGAGCTTATCCGCCACTTGAACAGTCAGGGCATTACGATTATCATGGCAAGTCACCTGCTGGACGAGGTGGAAAAGGTTTGTACCGATGTTGCTATCCTGAAAAAGGGAGATTTGCTGCTCAGCGGACCTGTAGACGAGGTACTGAGAAGTGAAGACCAGTTGGAACTAAAGGCTGGTGATATGCTGATGCTTCAGAAGACAATCAGTGAGATGCCCGGGGTGAACAAGGTGCAACTTGTTAATGGCTATCTGCAGGTTACCTGCGAAACACACGTGCAGCCATATCACATAAACGAATATTGTATGAGCAGAGGGATAGTACTTTCACATCTGCTGCTGAAGAAAAAGAGTCTTGAAACCAAGTTTATGGAACTGACTGGCTGATTCCCCCGCTGTCTCCGATCACTAAACCAACAAATACATTTCTTAGATGCGCTCACTGCTGGCAATAGAATGGCTCAAGATAAGACGCTTCAGAACCTTCTGGATACTAATTGGCTTTTTTGTCCTGCTGCTCCCTGCCTGGAATTATGGAATAAGCAACGGCATTATGAAGCTCGGCGGAGCTAACATCAACCTTCTAAGCCAGGCGTATACATTCTCCAATGTATGGCAGAACCTTGGATTCTGGACAAGTATCTTCGTGGTCTTCTTGTCTATCCTCACAATCATCCTCACTACCAATGAGTACCAATACCGAACAAACAGGCAGAATGTGATAGATGGCTGGTCGAGGCTTGACTTCTATCACGCGAAATGGCAGGTTGTGGCAGGTCTTAGCATCTTCACCACATTGTTCGTCTTTATAATAGGAGTAGTCTTTGGCGCTACATATGGATCTATTGCGAGCTTTCCTGGCAATATCATTTATCTATTCTACGTTTGGGTGCTGTCTCTCAACTACTATGCGTTTGCCCTTCTACTTTCCATATTTTTTAAGCGGAGTGGTATTGCTATTGGTATTTTCTTCCTGTACTCAATGATCATAGAGTCGCTGGCAAGCAAGCTTACAAACTGGGCCGGCGACACCGACCTGGGCAACTTCATGCCTCTGCAATGCAGTGATGAGTTACTGCCATTCCCACTAACAGATATGGTCAAATCCATCGCCGGTGTAGCAGCCGGGCCGCCTGCATGGGTCTTCGTCATCACCTCTTTTGCATGGATCGTCATCTACTATGTAGCGGGGAGACTGAAACTACTGAGCAGCGATTGGTAGTTTTGCCGTCATGAATTACGAAAGGCCGGTTATACTTGTAACAAATGATGATGGGATAACTGCACCAGGGATACGAAATCTGGTTGAGGCAGTAAGAGAGCTCGGAACGATCGTAGTGGTAGCGCCCGACAGTCCGCAATCAGGTATGGGGCACGCCATCACTATAGGACATCCACTGAGACTTCATAAGGTAAATGTGTTTGAAGGTATTGAATGCTGGCAAACGAGTGGCACGCCGGTAGATTGTGTAAAGCTGGCACGGGATAAGGTGTTACCCAGAAAACCCGATATCTGTCTGAGCGGCATCAACCACGGTGCGAATCATTCAATCAATATACTCTATTCCGGCACGATGTCCGCAGCTATGGAAGCAGCGATAGAAGGAATACCGTCGGTAGGGTTCTCTCTGCTTGACTATAATTTCGAGGCAGACTTTACAGTTGCCAGGAAAGTGGTACGAACAATAGTCGAAAAGATGCTAAGCAACGCCTTGCCTCCGCATACCCTACTCAATGTAAATATTCCAAAAGCCACCCCTGATTCGTTCCAAGGCATAAAGTTCTGCAGGCAGGCACATGCAAAATGGCAGGAAGAGTTCGACCATCGTGTCGATCCCCGTGGAGAGAACTACTACTGGATGGTGGGTAAGTTCGTCAACCTGGACAAGGGACATGGAACTGATGTGGAAGCACTCAAAGCGGGATATGCCAGTGTAGTACCTGTAAAGTTTGACCTCACAGATATCGAAATGAAGCAACGGCTGGAGACTGAATGGGGCAATCTGCTTTAAATATATGGTCCAGGAGTTGATGCCGACCCATCACTTAGATTCCCGCCTAAAGTATTTCCTACTACACATTTACAGCTCTGCAATTGTATTATATATGGGTTATGCAGATATGCCGTATTTTTATTTCCTCAGGAACAGGACATGAGTAACGATAAAGAGGCAAAGAATAATTGCATAGTCAGAGGAGGAAACATTGGAGCGTATATCAGGTCCATGGATTGGTCTGGCCACTCGCTCGGAATGATGGAACATTGGCCCCAGCCGCTAAAGACCACATTAAGCCTCTTGCTCAACTCCAGGCTGCCGATGTTCCTGTTCTGGGGAGATGACCTCATCTGTTTTTACAATGATGCCTTCCGACCGAGTCTCGGAAATGAAGGCAAGCACCCAAAGGCAATAGGGGCAAGAGGCGAGGACGTATGGCCTGAAATATGGTCTACCATAAAGCCACAGATAGATCAGGTTTTAGCTGGAGGAGAGGCCCTGTGGCAAGAGGATCTTTTGCTACCTATTTATCGCAATGGTCGCTTGGAAGATGTTTACTGGACCTATAGTTACAGCGCTGTTTATGACAGTTCCCCTAAGCCTCTCGGTGTCTTTGTAGCTGTATCTGAAACTACTCAAAAGGTTTACGGGCAAAGAAGACTGGCGGAGAGTGAGAGCAACTTCCGTCAACTTATCATGGATGCGCCTGTAGGAATCACCCTGTTAACGGGGAAAGAGCTGAAGGTTGAACTTGCCAATGATCTGTATCTGGAAATCGTTGGCAGAGAAAGGGAAGCATTTGTCGGCTTTCCGATTTTTGATGTATTACCGGAGGCAAAGTCACAAGGTTTCCAGACAATCCTAGAACAGGTGATTGCTACCGACACGCCGTACTTCGCCAGCGAACAGGAGCTTAAAATAATGCGCACCAGAGGGTTCGAGACGTTCTATGTAAACTACACATATCAGCCTGTGCACGATGCTAACGGGCAGGTCAGCGGTGTTCTGGCGGTTGTTGTGGACGTTACTGAAATGGTAAATATGCGGATGAGAACTGAAGACGTGGTCAAGCAAAGAACAGCGGATCTTCAAAAGGCAAACATGCAGCTTGCAAAGTCTAATATGGACCTCGAGCAATTTGCCTATGTAGCCAGCCACGACCTTCAGGAGCCGCTAAGAAAGATCATGGCATTTGGAGATTTGTTGAAGAACAGGCTCACTCTTGCAGAGGGAGAGCAGGACCTGTTCAACAGGATGTACAGCGCCGTCCACAGAATGCAGCGACTCATAGACGACCTGCTCACTTTCTCGAGGGTATCCCTCCAGGGGAAAAACGAGATCATCAATCCTAATAAACTGCTGGAAGAGGTACAGGTTGACCTTGAAACTGCTATCAAGGAAAAGGGGGCAAAGATCACCTCGGAAGAGCTGCTCCCTATTGAGGGTGATCACGTACAGATAAGGCAACTATTTCAAAACCTGTTAAGCAATGCAATTAAATTCGCCAGGAAGGATATTCCGCCGGAAGTCAGAATAAACTCAAGTCTTTTGATAGGAATGGACACTGGGTTCGAGGTCCCTGAAAAGCACAAGAAGAAGTTATTTCAGCTTATTACTGTTTCTGACAATGGTATTGGATTTGAGCAGCAGTACGCTGAGAAGATATTCAAGGTATTCCAGCGCCTCCACGGACTTTCGGAGTATAAGGGCACTGGTGTAGGCCTGTCAATCGTACAGAAAGTCGTAGAAAATCACCAGGGATATGTGAAGGCAGTAGGTGAACCTGGCAATGGAGCCACATTCAGGATATTACTACCGTACAACCGGGCTATAGGGTAGAACTCTGGTCTGTGTCTTTCCTGCCGTCCCTAATAACTTTCATGGATGGTTTGATATTAACATAAATTATTATCTTGGGGCAAACTGTCTATGTATGGAAAAAATTAATTTCCTGTATGTTGTGCTTACTGCCTTCATCCCTATGATCATGGGATTTCTGTGGTATAGTAATTTTCTTTTTGGTAACGCCTGGATGCAGGCCGCCGGCGTATCCCAGGAAAAGCTCAAAAGCGGGAATATGGCTGTCATCTTTATCGTATCCCTCATACTGAGCGTTCTGATCGCCATGTCGCTCATGTCCGTAACGATTCACCAGATGGGAGTGTATTCGATCTTCGTTGGCGACCCCGGTCTGGCAGATCCTCAGTCCCCCACCAGCCTCTACCTCGCAGACTTCATGGAAAAATATGGGAGAAATTACAGGACTTTCAAGCACGGAGCTTTGCATGGAGCCCTATGTGGACTGTTCCTGGTCACGCCAGTGATCAGTATACTTGCCTTGTTTGAAAGAAGGAGCTTTAAGTATATAGCAATCCATGCTGGTTATTGGATAATTACACTTGCGTTAATGGGAGGCGTGATCTGTGCATTTGCGTGAGGTATAGCTCATACAACAAAGTAAATGCCTGATGTTGCACAGCAGGGGCATTTACTTTGTACCAAGTGTTACAGGCCCATGGCCTCCTGACCCGTACTGATTGAGAGTTGATGTCATAGGGGACATCCCTGTCGTGGAGCTATCCTCAAAAGCGTTCTCATCCAACCTGTTCGACGCACCAGCAAAGATCAACGCCGCCAATAATATACACCATGCTATAATTCTCATAACCTGTCGTTTACGCCTAGAATAGATACATCAAAGAGCATGCCACTACCTAACTGGGCATATGCATATAGCTGATTCACAAAAACCTTTTATCTTCAGATCATGGAACAAATTTCGCTGGGCATCGGCTCCAGAATTGAGCATGCCCATTTCGGAAAAGGCGTTGTTGTGGAAACTGCCAGCGAATTCTACACTATCTGGTTTAAATCCCAGAACAGCGCTAAGACTGTCAGCAAGGAATACGATGGATTACGAACACTTGAAGCAAAGGAAGGAACATCATCAGCAGGTGGTCTGTCTCTTGCAGATATTGAAGAGGCAGTGGAACATGTGCTGGATCGTAGATTGAATGAATTTCAACTGGTGCCCATGTCTAATAAGTGGAACAATGGCACACTTATTCTTAAGCCCGGGGAAGAGGGGCTTCAGCAAAAGGAGCTGCCGATCGAAACCTTCTTTCATAAGATCGTGATGGTCAGGGACAGGCTTCGGCTTGTGGAGCAGAAGATAAACGCTCATAAGGGACTATCGGACGAAGAAAAGGTGGAACTGCAGCAGTACGTTACGGCAATCTACGGCTCCCTCACTACGTTTAATGTATTATTTAAGGAAACCCATCATCAGTTCAGGGGAACAGGGGGTAAAGAGTAAGAGGTAACCGATACCCGATCACCTCTTATTTGTGCTATCCTAATGAGCGCAACCACTCGATCACTTCATCTCTGGTCTTGCCCATTTTCTGCTGAAGTCTTCCGTACAGCTCATCTTCCTTCCCGTCTTCATATTGCAGATCATCATCTGTAAGGTCTCCATTTGCCTGCTTGACCTTTCCTTTCAGTTCATTCCACTTTCCTTTTAGTTCTAAGCGATCCATAATGATAAATGTTTAGTATTGATGAGGTAAATTTCATGCCATCTTCATTCTCCGCTGCCCATTAAAGACAATAGGCTTTGCGGATCCGTAAAGCCTATTGTCCAAACGTCCTGATTATGCTAAGCCCTGAAGTAGGCATACATCAATTCTTCCCGCGGTTTTATGAGGTGATGGGCCTCCTGCTGGGCCTTACCTAAATTATATGCCTCTATCAAAGCTCTTTCCAATTCTGAATACATTCCATGGCCGTTCGCCGGACAGGCAAGCTTCGAGAATGTGTTCTCCAACAACTCCTTCAATGTTTCCTGATTCATACCATTCTCAATTTTGATACTATAGCAAATAAAAGACCGTACCAACTGTGGCGGCGACTACCGGAAGGCGGAAACGGAACAACGGCTCCCGAAACCGCAAGGGATTTTGAGGCGGCTCCGGGGGTTCTTCGGTGAATAGTGTTGAATGTTTTATACATTATGCATCCCTTAACAGGAACTGGGTAATGACAAAAAAAGCAGCACTAATGCTGCTTAAGCTTACTTCTCCTGGTCCGCATCGGAGGGGTGCATGCCTGGATCATCGCTCTGCTTCGTGTACTGCCCCTCTCCATGGTCGCCATGATGGTGCTCTGGATTACCTTTGTTCTTCGAACCCTCCATACGCTTCTCGTCTCCTGTTGGGCTCTGCCCTGCCACCTGCTGACTCTGCTGATGTTCAGAACGGCTGACATCAATATCCTTATTGGTAGCTGCCCCTTTATTTGGTTCCTTTTTCATGATCGCTTTTTAGTAATAAATGACAGCAATTTTATGCCATACAAAAAGGGCATCCGTCTTAGATGCCCTTGCTGTTCATCAACTGGTGGTTTACCGGGGATTGTCTGTGATCGTAGTAGTACCGGTTCCTGTACCCGTATCCATGCTATTTGTCGTACCAGTACCGCCTGATCCCATGCCCAGCGTATCTGTACCCATGCCAGTTCCGTTTCCCATGTCTGTACCCGTTCCTCCAGCGCCTGTTGTCATATCAGTTCCACCTTGCATGGTAGTGGAATCAGTCATAGTCGTATCCGTCTCGTTCTGGTTGTCACTGCATGAAGCAGCGAATAGTCCTAAGCATATCGTAAGCGCCGCCAATTTAAGAGTTTTCATAGCATTGATTTTTGGTTTATCATTTAGCTGCTAATACCAAAAATTAATGCCCGGAATCCACTGTTCAGCGTTCATTCTTCAAAGATTTATTTTCCAGAAGCAGAAGTTGCTTTGGCTCAAAACGCTGCATTGATGAGCCTTTTAACGACCTGTCCATTAAGGATTAGCAATCTTATCTGCGTCACCACCAGCACTTCCCTCCCTACTGGAAATATCTTCCCCCGAGTATTCGCCTGGATCTCCGGTTGCCGCACTGAAGGTAGATGTTACCCCTTCCTTCTTCCTTGTTGTGTCCGGAGGTGTCACATCCTCCCGACGTTCCTCTGCCTCACTCGAAATGTTTTTGTCATTCAACTCCTCTGGCTTTGGTACATCCTCAAGTCTTGACATAGCTGTGTTTTATGCTACCGGGCAGCAAGATTATGCCAGTGTTCAGTTTTATATTTTCCTTAACCACATGTCGATGTACTGTGCCAGTTGGTAATGTACATTTGACACATTAATTCATATAACCACACAACAACACAATGCGTACTAATCACGAAATAGACTACCACATTTACGGGGAGGAAATGCAATACGTAGAGGTGGAGCTCGATCCTAATGAAACGGCTGTGGCTGAAGCAGGCAGCTTTATGATGATGGACGATGGCATCCAGATGCAAACTATATTTGGGGACGGCAGCAATCAGCAAGGTGGCCTGCTTGGCAAGCTTTTCAGTGCCGGCAAGCGGCTGTTAGTGGGTGAGAGCCTGTTCATGACTGCCTACACAAATACTTCTCACGGCAAAAAGAAGGTCTCCTTCGCCTCTCCATATCCCGGTAAGATAATCCCTCTTGACCTCTTGAGCCTTGGTGGCAAGATAGTGTGTCAGAAAGACGCCTTTCTTTGTGCTGCCAAAGGTGTGTCCATAGGAATTGAGTTCCAGAAAAAGCTCGGCACTGGCCTGTTTGGGGGTGAAGGCTTTATTATGGAAAAGGTGGAAGGCGATGGGCTGGCCTTCGTCCATGCCGGTGGCCACGTATTGCAGAGAGAGCTGCTGCCCGGTGAGTTGCTTAAGGTGGATACAGGGTGCATCGTAGCCTTCACGCAACAGGTAGACTACGACATCCAGTTTGTCGGCGGTATTAAGAACACGCTATTCGGAGGCGAGGGTGTCTTCTTTGCCACGCTGCGGGGTCCTGGCACTGTTTGGATCCAGACTTTGCCTATTAGCCGACTGGCGGGTCGCATCCTGGCTTTCGGCACCTACAATCGCAAAGAAGAGGGAAGCATCCTCGGAGGATTAGGCAACATAGTGGACGGCGACGGCTGGAGATAGAAATATTAAGGTATCAAACTTAAAGCGATCGGGCCTCCCCCAAGGGAGGCTTGTTCTTTATCCGGCACAATTTTTCTTAGCGAAGATTATCACTACATTTATTACTCATCTATCTTACAATGAAGGAATTGCCTCTAACAGTGAAAAGGTCGATCGAGCTAATAGGCCTTGTTGTGCTTGCTTACGTCGTCAGTTCCGCCAGGCAGATAATCACACCCCTCCTCATGGCTTTCTTTCTTGCCATCCTGTTGCTGCCTCTTTATCGGCTGCTGCGGAGAGGAAAGTTGCCTGAGGCCCTTGCCATTCTTCTTTCTATAGTTGCCGCCGCCCTCGTTCTTGCCGGGCTTGTCTGGTTCTTCTCCGCGCAGGTGGCCAGCCTTTTGTCGGACATACCGCAGATACGGGAGAACCTGAATATACACTGGCACACGCTCAGCAATTGGATAAATGCGAAAACTAATTTCAGTTCTGAACAGCAGATAGAGTGGCTAAGACAGCAAAGTAATGGCCTTCTCGACAATACGGGCACCTACCTTAGTGGTGCCGCTCTTTCTCTTAGCGGCGTCTTCGTCTTCGTGGGCCTGCTGCCAATTTACACGTTCCTCATACTTTATTACAAGAACCTCCTGCTGCGCTTCGTCTTCCTGTGGTTCGCACCAGAGCAGCATAACACTGTTCATTCTTCGCTTACGGAGGCGGAGGTCATCATAAAGAGCTACCTCGTAGGTCTCATGATCCAGATTACTTACATTACTATCCTCCTCGGCGGGATTCTCATGATAGTGGGTATTAAGCATGCGCTGCTCATCGGTATCATTTTCGCTATTCTGAATCTTATTCCATATGTAGGAGCGCTCATAGGAAACATCATCGGTGTCTTGCTTACGCTTACCTCTTCCCAGGAGTTATGGCCCATAGTAACGGTACTGGTGGTCATTGCCGCCGTTCAGTTCCTCGATAATAATATTCTTATGCCTCGCATAGTCGGCTCCAAGGTCAGGCTAAATGCCCTGGTAAGTATTCTCGGGGTCATTATAGGTGGAAGTGTTGCCGGCATAGCGGGGATGTTTTTATCACTCCCGGTGATGGCAATACTCAAGATAATCTTTGACAATTCCAGCTCACTAAAACAATGGGGCATCCTTCTGGGCGATGAAAAGCCCAAAAGGAGCCCTATGAACTTCATGCGCTCCAGGCGCGGCGGGGAAGCTAAATAATGTCTCTCTCAGGCTCTTCCGTATCGGCTTCCTGCGTACCCGGATAATCCTCCTGCGCATTAGATTCCTTTTCATTCACATGCGCTCCCTGCCCATGAGGAATGTCGTCACGAGCCTCACTAAGCTTGCCTTTTTCTGTATCATAGTTCGACCCCTTGCTCTTTTCATCACCCTGGTGATAGGAATCCCCCGCCAGGTAAGAAGAGCCCTGACCATAGTTCGACCCTCCCTGGGTGGTAGATCCCGCATTGTAAGACGCCCTGCCCTGCTCTCCGCTCTCTGCTGCTCGATGGGTCTCCTGGTAATCGTCGTTAGGTACGTCTCTTTTCTGGTCCATACCGGGCTGGTTGTCTTCCATTTTCTTCTTGTCTGCCATTGTTCTATTTTTTAAGGTTAGCTATGGTGTCCCTAATGTGTTTCTGTCCAGTTCATCATTATGTTGCTCCGGCTTCACTATGTCTTCTCCTTCAGTGTCTTCAGTATGCTTCCGGGTAGATACATGATCCAGTGCGTCATCTGTACTTATCCGCGCACCCACTGCGTCTTGTCCTGATGCCAATCCTGTACCTACCGATCCTCCGGCACCCGGTGCTGTCGGGCCTTCATACGATATATTGGTACCCGTATTGCTCCAGGTGGTCTGATGCCTGTGAGACCTTGCAGCATCTGTAGCACTCCTCATTATGGAGTCCAGGTTTGCTGCACTGCCGGAGCGGTCTTTCTTGCGTGTCTCTTCATGACTTTCCTGGTTTTGTTCCTCTTCAGGTCCCAGGTTGCTCTTGTCTTCCATAACACAACAGTTTGGTTTTACTCCTTATAAAGTGTAAAAAGTTGTGCCATAAGGGGTTTGGAATGACTAGCAACAGTTCAACTCAGCCGTTCACCAGCAAGCTTAACATTTCCACAGCGCTCATTGTTATTGTTTGCCCTTCCTGCTAAGTCCAAAGTCCAGCCGGTAGTAGAACAGTGGAAGGAATCCAAGCTGATACTCTCTGATGAAGGGATACTCATTCTGCGCTGCAAGATCAGCACTGTAAGTTAGCGCAAGTAGGTTCCTGGTGCCCAGTACATTCACCAGGTCCACGGCTACTTCGTGGGTCACTCTTCTTCTGTTTATCCTTACACCGAGCTTCGCATCAGCCCTGAAGTAGTGCGCGAATTGTAGTGTATTCCTCAAAGAGTCAACCACAACGTAATCTCCTAAGGCGTTCGATGCGCTCTCATCAGGAGGTGAATAAAGTTTGCCTCCTGCATATGTGACCTTCAGGCCTGTTATCAACACACTATTCTTGCCCAGCTTCCTCTCATACCCACCAAGTGCATTGAGCGCAAACCGTCCATTGTAATCTGTATTGCGATTAACTCGATCATTCGCCCTAGCTTTGGAATCATTAAGAGAGCCTGTAAACATGAAGTAGTACCCTTTACTGAATGTCTTCTCGAGCGTCAGCTCCAGCCCATAGTTATATCCTGTTCCCTTATTCTGCAGCGTATCCGGAAACACTCTGCTAAACGAAGCTCCCTGGTTCAGCCCAGAGAAAGATGAACCTCGTCGCGTCTCAATTGGAACATTAAATAAGTATTGGTAGTATACCTCTGTTCTTAGCCTTAGCACATTAGAGAACAAATGCTCATACCCCGCCACTGCATGATGGCTGCGTGTAAACCCAAGCTCACGGTTGTAGCTGACAGTATTCTTATACGGTGGTAAGTAAGCAAAGTATTGATATAGCGGCTGAACCTGGCTGTGCAGGCCATACCCGAAACTCACTACATCATTCACTCCGGCCTTCCATCTCAATCCTAGCCTGGGTTCAACGGCAGTAGACTGGTTGTGTGTCAGGTATTGCCCGTGCACGCCAGCGGTAATCGTCAGCTGATCGGTGGGCCTGAACTTATACTGCACATAACCCTGTACAAGATCAGTAGTACCCTTGAAGTTGAGTCGGTGCTGCCAATCCTGCCTCGTCGGCGGATATTGCCTGCTGCTGTCTACATAATTGATCGTGTATAGGTTATTGATTACTCCGACCTTCACTGTGTGCTTCACGCCTAGCTTCTTGTTTAGGTACCAGTGCGCGATGGTACTGTTGGTGGTGAAGTCATAGTCCAGTATCGGCTTCAGACTGTCCACCCCAAAGTCAGCATTGCGAAACACCTTATCGTGGTGAGCCGTTATATAGTTAACCGCCTGCCCTATTGTAATCCTTGTGTAAGTACTATTGTTGATAGTATGACTGTAAGCTATACCAACAACACCTGTATTGGAAGTAAAGTACTGATCTCTGTCAGACTCCCCGTATATCTCTTCCGCCGGCTCCGTCAGTTTACTTACGATCAGATCTATTTCGCTCAACCCACCAATACCAAAGAGTGAAAGGTTGCCCTTCTTACCTATCGGGAAGTTCAGCTTCAGCGCTGCATCCTGGTAGTTCGGCACAGAGTTGGTCCCTATCTTAATATTGAGTCCTTCAAATATCTTCAGCGTCGAATACCTGTAAGTAAGTAGAAAAGACGAACCCCTCTTCTGTGATATTGGTCCCTCGGCTGCTACTTCAGTCCCAAGGAAACCAAACTGCAGCGAACCTTCATACCTCTTGCTGTTCCCATTCCTCATCTTCAGGTCAAACACCCCCGCAGTACTGTTTCCATACTCTGCCGGAAAAGCTCCCGTAAAGAAGTCACTATTGCCTAAGGTCTTATTGTTCAGTATGCTCACTGGTCCGCCGGTAGTGCCTGATATGGCAAAATGGTTAGGATTGGGAATGTCTATATCCTCCAGTCTCCACAACACTCCCTGCGGAGAATTACCCCTTATAATGATGTCATTGCGCGAATCATCCGCACCCTGCACTCCCGCAAAGTTCGATGCCATACGTGCAGGATCAGCCCTGCTGCCCGCATACCGCTCCGTCTCCTGCACATCAAATATCTTCGCACTCACAGTCGCCATTTCATTGATGTGCTCTCTCCTGCTTTTCACCTCCACCTCCGCCATCTCATGAACAGATTCCTCCATTACAATGTCAAGCACCACTTCCTTCCCCGAGGTAAACAACACATTGCCCATCACCTGCTTTTGGTAGCCCACGTATGTAACCTCCACGGTATGCTTCCCTACCGGTATATCATTTATCAGGTATTCTCCGTTCACATCCGTCACAGCTCCCGGCCTTGCGGGCAGACCTGGCAGCGCCACACTAACTCCTATCAATGGAGATCTCGATTCCTTATCCGTCACCTTCCCTCTCAGCCTTTGGGTGTGTTGACTGTATCCATCAACAGAGCTGATTAAGATCACTAAGGCGAGAAGGCAAATTTGATGCACCTTTAAACTTAAGTATATTAGCTATCGAAAGCAAGAACGATAATTCTCTCAATAGCACTCCCTAAGCTGACACTCCTCTATACACCGCTTGATCAATGGAGTTACAGTGAAGTTCCCTCTCTATAAGGTCTCTAAAAGGTCTCTATAAGGTCTCTATAAGCCCCCCTAAATTCCGCCCCCGCCTCCGTGGAATGATTTTGTCACTCAGCTAGGTTCATATTTTGTTATGAGCAGCTTATTCCCCATCCAGCCTCAGGTTCCGGAGGGATTTACCTACCAGGATAGCTTCCTCACCACGGAGGAAGAAACGAATCTGCTCGATGAAGTCCGTAAGCTGGATCTACACAACATGATCTTCCAGGGCTACACCGCCAACCGCAAAGTAGCCAGCTTTGGCTTCGACTACAGCTTTGATAAAAGGCAGCTCTCTAAAGGCAAAGACATACCCGAGGCATTTCATCGTTTAATTGAGAAAGTAGCCCACCACCTGTCCATGGACCCTTCCAATTTTCAAGAATTGCTCGTCACCGAATACCCTGTCGGTTCAGTCATCAACTGGCACCGGGACGCCCCACCCTTCCAGCTCATAGCAGGCATCTCCCTCCTCTCCGACTGCATCTTTCGCCTCCGACCCTACGACAAAGCCAAACAAGGCCGCGCCTCCATCATCTCCTTTCCAGTCAGCCGCCGCTCCCTTTACATCATCGATGGCCCCGCCCGCAGCGAGTGGGAACAT
>CAMPJV010000002.1 GCA_946886975.1 uncultured Taibaiella sp.
ACCCTAATGATCATGAGGATATCGGAAAGAACATCAAAGAAGGGCTTGAAATGCCAGTGACCGAGCAAGCAAGACGAATGCTGGCCATGCAGCAAAGGGTCAAATCATACAATGTAAGAACCTGGGCGGCGGATTTTATGAACCAGCTTGGCAACATCAAAGCGAAACAAGCGAAGTACGAAGTCCGATTCCTTGACCAGCATTCCAAGATAGAAATGCTGGACAGCTACATGAACAGCAATAAGCGCCTGATATTACTTGACTATGATGGTACGCTGGTCCCCTTTTCACCAATCCCGTCAGAAGCTTCCCCCAGTGCTGACCTGCTGGAAATTCTCAGCTGTTTATCAGAAGACCCCGCAAACGATGTATATATTATCAGCGGCCGGGACAGCGCCACTCTTGAAAACTGGCTGGGGCACCTGCCGCTTGGTATTGTTTCTGAGCATGGGGCGAAAACTAAAAAGCGCGGAGGAGACTGGAAAAATCAAATGAACGGCAGCCAGGCCTGGAGAGATGAAGTAAGCCAGATAATGGCTGGCTACGTTCAAAGATGCGCTAACAGCTTTGTGGAAACGAAGGAGTATTCGATAGCATGGCATTACAGGAATGTAAATATTCACCAGGCTAAGCTACGTTCGTCCGAGCTTTATTCTGAGCTGCTCGACCTTATAAAGAATCACGACCTCCATATCCTTAAAGGTAATAAGGTAATAGAGGTAAGGAACCAGGGCGTGGATAAGGGGTCGGCCGTGCAGCGCATACTTGCCAAGAAGCAATATGACTTCATTACAGCCTTTGGCGATGACACGACGGATGAGGATATGTTTCGAATTCTCGCAGACAGAAAACATGCGTATACCCTGAAGGTGGGCGACCAGGCTTCATTTGCGAAATACAATCTCCATACACCGTACATGGTTCTTTCGCTGCTGGAAGTGATGAGCAGATGTGCGACCGGTCCGGTGCAGGAAGCATAGGGAAAAGGCCAGAAACTTCTTTTAAAAACTTCAAAAAGCAAAACCATGAAACTAGTGCCCTTAGATGACAATTTGCTTAATGAGCTGGTGCAAAGAGGATATAATGATTTTGTACTGAAAAGTATAGTTGAGCGCGGTGAGGGTGGTTATTTCCAGGAACGTCCAATAGAAGTCTACGAAGCCCGCCATATATCCATTGATGGAACTGAGGTCCACCTATGGGGTTTAAAGCAACACCTCCACAGGCACCAGGCGGAATGCTTCGTCGTTATACCAGATTAATCTGACACTGGCATTGATCTGCTTCTTTACGACGGACCACCGGTCTACTCAACTACCAAAACGATCAGGTTGTCAAAGACTTCTATCTACTGAATCACAAAAAGCAGAAGCAACCCTTCTGTGCTGTGACATGGCTGCAAAACACATGGGAAGGTCACGGGCTCTCTACAAATGAACTAAATAATGAAAACTCCTGCACAATACACATACTTTGGAAATACATTGGAAAGCTGGCTAACTGCCCTGGCGGTTCTATTGGTTTCCATATCAGTCATCCTGATATTCAAAAAGATCTTTCTAAGGAAGTTAAGCAAATGGTCGGCAAGGACATCGACAAACATCGACGACTTTATCATAGCTACGATAGACAGGTCTATAGTGCCCTTATTATTTCTAACGGCTTCCTACTTTGCTATGGGAACGCTAACTCTGAATGCCCGAGCCGAAAAAATCATAAGGGTCAGCTTCCTGATTATAGCAACGTATTTTGCACTCCGTATCCTTACTTCACTTGTAAGGCAGCTTGTCTTCTCTTTAATAAGAAAACAGGATGACCGGGCAACTAAGGAGAAGCAGGCGAAGGGATTGCTGATCATCGGAAATATAGTCATCTGGGCAGTTGGTATCGTGTTCCTCATCGACAACCTTGGCTATAATGTTACGACACTTGTTGCCGGTCTGGGAATAGGCGGTATAGCCATTGCGCTGGCAGCACAAACCATACTTGGAGACCTATTCAGCTACTTCGTCATCTTTTTTGACCGGCCGTTCGAGATAGGAGATTTCATTATCGTGGAAGATAAAATGGGAACGGTCGAGTACGTGGGTATAAAGACCACGCGTATAAGAACACTGGGAGGCGAACAACTTATCTGCTCAAATACTTACCTGACCAACGCCAGGGTCCACAACTATAAACGCATGGAGCAACGCCGGGTTGTATTCAAATTAGGAGTTGTGTACCAGACAAGCCAGGAGCGACTAAAGTCGATACCTGCTATTATAAAGAAGATCATAGAGTCCAAGGATGAAGTCGCATTTGATCGCGGGCACTTCTCAGGCTTCGGAGAGTCCAGCATGGACTTCGAGTTCGTTTACTATGTTGGGAGCCCTGATTACAACCTGTTTATGGATAAACAACAGGACATCTACTTTGACATAGTCACGGAGTTTGAAAATAGAAGAATTGAGTTCGCATACCCAACCCGGACCCTCGTCATCCAGCCATCGCCTGGTGACTTTTTGCCATAAGGAGGGAGGCGTGCAGTTAAATATCTCTGGTCATGGCTACATAAATCAGCGTGATGTACCTGAGCGATGCACTCAAAAGGAACAAACCCCGTCCCGTTTTTCTATGGTTTGTTCGGCTCCTTCAACTTCAGCTCATAGAAGTCTGTCCTGCGATCCTTAAGATTTCTGACACTGCCGTAGCTATGCAGCTCGTGAAGGAGCGAAAGATCCACCTCGGATATCAATATCATTTCTGTATTGGCTGTTGCTTCGCTCTTAATAGAGTTGGAGGGGAAGGCAAAGTCGCTTGGTGTGAATACCGCCGCCTGGCTGTACTGGATATCCATATTCTCAACCTTTGGAAGATTGCCTACGCTACCGGTGATGGCCACAAAACATTCATTTTCTATAGCCCTGGCCTGGGCGCATAGCCTCACCCGCATGTATGCATTCTGGGTATCCGTAAGAAAGGGCACAAATAGTATCTGCATGCCCTGCTCTGCCAAAAGCCGAGGCAGCTCGGGAAACTCCACATCATAACAGATGAGGATCCCCACCCTACCTGCATCCGTATCATACACTTTGAGACTGTTTCCTCCCTGTATGCCCCAATGCTTTGCTTCGTCAGGCGTAATATGGATCTTCTCATACTGATCCACTGCTCCGTTGCGGTGGCATAGGTAGCCCACATTCTTGAGCACATTATCTTCAATGCTCGGGAGGCTACCTGTAATGATATTGACGTTGTACCTGATAGCGAGCTGCTGGAAAAGCGTCTTCATTTCAGGAGTATACTTTGCCAGCTCACGCATAGCCTCAGCCTCGGAAACGTTATTGAAACCAGCCAGCAAAGGGCCATTGAATAGCTCAGGGAACAGAGCGAAGTCACTCTTATAAGCAGAAACGCTGTCTACGAAGTATTCTACCTGGGTAAACAATTCCTGCAGGTCACGATATGGCCGCATCTGCCATTGGATCAGTCCCAGCCTTACATATGTCTTGACATTGAAAAGATTCTTAAGGTCTGAAACGTAATACACATTGAACCACTGGAGCAAAGTGGCAAACTCCCTGCTCTGCTCATCCTCTGGCATGTAATTGTGCAATACCTTTTTAACGTGGAAGTCATTAGCCAATTGAAAGGAAAGAACAGGATCGTATATTTCCTTGTTCTTCACCTTCCTGATGTATTCTTTTGGAGATAACTCCGACGCGTGAAGGTGATAATTCGGCAGTCGTCCGCCGAATACGATGGCCCTGAGATTAAGATTCTCGCAAAGGTCCTTTCTTGCGTCATACAGCCTCCTTCCCAGCCTCATGCCGCGATAGTCCGGATGGATAAATATCTCGATGCCGTAGAGCACATCACCGTTGGGGTCGTGGGTCTTAAATGTATAATTACCTGTGATCTGCTTGTAAGTATGGGTATCGCCGTATTTCTTATAATCCACAATTATGGAGAGCGCGCAACCCACGACTACTCCACCAACTTTAATGACGATCTGACCTTCCGGAAACCTGTTGATCAGGTTCTCTATGGAGGCAGGGCTCCAGAAAGCCCCCTGCCATCCAGGGTATGAGGCCTTCATAGCTTCCAGCAACTGCTGGTAATCTTCAAAATGCAAACTGCCTATTTCAACCTGCTCAATCATATAATAACTGGTTTCTGTTGTGCTGCGAATATACGATTGGTCTGATCGTATGCGAACGACACAATAATACCCTGCCGCGACATATTCGTGGCCATAGGCGCTTGGCTTTCAATAGGTACAGGTATAAAAATCGTTACAAGACAAGTGTAACCATGTCAAATCAAAAATCACTTCGGTTGCTGCTCTTTGACGAACACTAAATGCATTGTCTCAAATGGATGAAGGCATGATTTCTTTGCATGTCTGAAAGACTCATCACTACTGTGAAAGACGAAGATTATAAGGACCTGAATGATAAGATCACTGAAATGAATACGAGTTCTGCTGTCGTTAATAAATAGGTCGAGCAGAGAAACAGGGAAAACTTTAGAGTAACGAGGCAAAGCCTATATGCTCCCACAAACGATGGATGTTACGCTCCCGCAGAGGTAGAAATAGACAATTTAGAAGGTCAGAATTAACCAACTTCATGGAGCAGGTGAACGAGATAAATAATTGCAACTAGCATCTCATATCGATCTCAATGAAAAGGAAAAAACTGAGATCCATTTTCAGGAAAAATATAATCGCCATTCAAAGGCACAGCCACAGAGCTTTTTTAGTCGATAGCGAGGAGGATATACATCAACTAAGGCTCGCATTTAAAAAAACGCGAGCCTTTGCCAGATTGCTATCTTTTGCTGATTCAGTTGACCGAAGGAAATCGCTTACAGGATTGAAAGAAATATACCGTGCCGCAGGCAAACTTAGGGATCTGCAGATTCTCCAGCAGTCAGTATCTGCTCACTCCGAGATATTAAATATAAGAGATTCACTGTACCTGAAAAGTCTAGCCTCCAGGATAGTCGGTGCCAAAGCCACAGTCTATTCTCTAATCCAAGGATTCTCCTTCGATTCAGTTGTAGCAACACTACTGAAGAAGATTCCTCCGAAAGTAAGAATGAAAGTAGTGAGGGAATACATCGAAAACCGGTTGGCGGCCATCAGTGTCAATTTACTAAAGAGGCTCAATGATGTCCAGATACACCAGGTAAGAAGGCTATTAAAGGATATCGACTATTGCATGGCGAGTCTACCGGCAAACAAGAATGGACTAACGAGATTAAGGAAACGTCGAAGGAAAATTAAAAAGCTTGCCAGCCTGCTGGGAGCCTATCACGATGCTTGTGTGTCCGAAACGCATTTAAGATCGGCTGCCTCCGATACACAAGAAGCAGGGGAGGCAACTATATTGAGGAAATTAAAAAAGAAAAACACTTCAGAAGCATTTACTAAAAGAAACAGTCATTCAGCAATTGTACATCTTTAAGTATGAAACATTGCCTTCTCTAAGGATCTCTAAAGATCGGGAGTGGTATGCCTGGTCTGGCCGGGCTGATTGTCCTAAGGATTGATACACTGTGAGCCTTCAGAACGCATTCCCGGCGTTCAAAATTCAGTTCCAATATTGTTGCCATTTGCATATGTGACCGCAGCGTTGGCAGCCCCTTGGAGATCATTTCTTTAAGTTATAGATCCTGGACGCACTTTTTTGCGCCATGTGCCACCGCAATGAAACTTGAAAGTTGCACGTGAGGTTGAATGGGCGTGACCACACGACTGCGGCCTGGCCTTTTACATAACTAGCTGCAATTTGGAGTCTGTAGAGGGAGTCTGGTTTGGTCACCCAATAAACCAAAACCTTTGGTTAAGCTTGCCACACAAAAAGTATGAGAGCCCAAAACCGGTGGAAATCGTACGGTGGGCAGAGTGACAGGCGGGTGATTACAGTGTTCACTGCACTAGCCGTGCTGGAGGGCTGGATTGTTACCTGGAGCAACTGATTTCAGCGTACTTTAATTTATCAGTAGTCTTTCTAACAAACCTCTTGCGCTGATACGAGTATTTTGAAATGAAGCTATTCGCCATCTATTGCCCTCTCGTAGAAAGACATTGGTATTTATCGACAACCGGCTGGAAGGTAGGCCTTTCTGCCAGCGAAACAAGATGCCGCCCTTACCAATAAGGACGGCAGTTGTCTCGTTTAAGAATGTAATTGATTCAACCTCCATAATCAGGTTGCTGCCACGAAAGAACCAGCTATCGGCAAGCTTCTTATGAGCAGTATATATTGCTTCATGGCCCGTCAGATGCTGGCCCTGAAAAGTTATATAGCTGCAAGAGGGTGTAAACAGCTCCTCTATAAGCCCGAGAGTCGGATTTTTGAAGATCTCTCTTGTGTTTTTATAGACTTCAATTATTCTGTCCTCCATTTTGTCGGGTCCTGAGAAACCGGAATGTTTAGCGAGATTCGTAAGCATGCTTGATCCATTTCAGGACTTCCTTATCGCATTCTGACACGGAAGAGAGCCGTACCCTATGAGTTACCATAGTATTCCATTTGCCAGCTGGCTGGAACCTGTCACCAGGTGGCAGGTCGGGAGCCTTAATGCCAATATCCATATGCTTTGCTGCTAGCTGCACGATCGCAAATTTCCGTTCTCCCTTTAATAAGCTTATGTAAGTGTTCGTTGGTGCAACAACGACTTCGCCGGCCTGCCGGAGTTTGGATAAAAGCAGGTCAAAAGATTCTTTCCATTGCTCCTTCCCTTTAAAGTGCTTATCAATTGCGATGTCCGCGTCTTTTGGTCGTTTTAACGATGAAATGGCTCCGTAAATTGCCATAGCATGACCGTGGCCCAGACCGAATTCTTCCTTGAGCCATGCGACTATCTGGCCAGCTTTTATTCCTGGTATCAGCAATCCTTTTTCCGAAGCCAGAGTTTTGAAATCAGCCGGCGTTTTGCCGGTCTTTGCCTTTATGTGGTCGAGATATGCCTGGTATGACATTGTTCTAGTGCTTTAGTTTGAATAAGCTGTTTCTCCTTTCCATTTTGTCTCGAGGTTCGTTTTAATATTTTCGAGACTAATGGCGATGTCGTTGCCCACTATCTTATCCATATCCATGAATAGCAACATAATATTCATCGGCCATTTCATTCCACTATTATAGACCCATTCAAGTTTTGTCTGAGTGGGAGACAGGGAATCAACAGCCATATGACCGTTTGCTGTAAAGGTGAACGGTTCAAGAAACCTCAATTCGAAATTGATTCTTTTATTTTCAACAACACTGGTTGTCTCCCACTCCCCCGTACCAGCTTTGTTGTCCCTGCTGGAGAATGCGAGAATAGCACCGGGTGTGCCGTCAACACTGCCTTTATAGTTGATCTTGGTATCAGGATCGAGTGACAGCCATTTGCTATATGCTTCCTGGTTCCTGAGGTAGCGGATATACTGAAAGACATCCTGGCTCGGCTTGTTGATAGCTATTTCCCTTTTCAGGGTGTAGTCTTTCTTTGTAAACATTGCGGCTACCATAGCCACTGAAACAATCGCTACTAATACGACGACAAGTTTTACCAGCATTTTCATTTGATTTAAAATTAAGGTTATTGTTATTTGTTATTAGAGCCGTTGATCATCCACTGTACACCGAACTTATCACTGCACATCCCGAAATAATCACCCCAGAAGGTACGGTTGAGCGGCATGTCGATCCTTCCCCCGTCGGAGATTTCGCTGAATAGCTTATCGGCCTCCTGCTCATTTTCTGCCTGTATGCAGATATGAAAGTTATTACTGGGGTTAACCTGCATCTCCATCGAAGACAGGAAATCTGAGGCCATTAAGGTAATACCGTTGTCCAATAGGAGGGAGATGTGTATTATTCGATCCTGATCTTCTTCGCTAATCTTCATGCCCCCGGCCATGTCCTTGTAGCGCTGGAGGATCTTAAAACTGCCGCCAAAAATGGATTTGTAGCATTTCATTGCTTCTTCTGCCTTGCCATCGAAGTGCAAGTAAGGGGCCATGCTTGTCATACTGATTGAATTTGATTAATGATGTTTGACAAAGGTATTGGCGGTTTAATATCCGACAGAAGGGGTAATACGACATTCTTTAGAGGGTAAATGCGACAAAGTGCAGCTTTACCTTTGTTGCATGATAAACGTGGCTATACTTGTTCTGAAGAATTCAGTGCTCGCATCGATAGCAGACGCGCGCCGTATTTTCATTGAAACCAATAAGATACTTGCGCAATCGGGAATTGAGCAGGCATTTAATGTGGAGCTGGTTGGCGAGTGGGAAAGTGTTCAAGTAAATGATGGACTCTTCAAAATATTCCCTGATGTAGCGACAACTGCTGACTATAAAGCAGACCTGATCATCATTCCCGCAATGACCGGAGACATGATCACTGCAACATTCCTAAATAAAGCTTATGGGGCATGGATAGACAAGCAATATAGGGACGGAGCAGAGGTGGCTAGTCTATGTGTAGGAGCGTTTCTTTTGGCGTTTACAGGATTGTTGAAAAATAAAGAATGCACAACACACTGGGCATACGCCGATGAATTCAGGAGTTACTATCCTGCCGTAAAGCTTGTTGAGGAAAAGATGTTTACAGGACAGAGCGGACTCTATTCAAGTGGCGGAAACAATTCCTATTGGAACCTGCTGCTATTCCTGATCGAGAAATTTACAAACCGCCAGATTGCAATTGAAGCATCTAAGTTTTTTCTTATTGATATTGATAGAATAGCTCAATCGCCATTCCTGGTGTTCAGAGGTACGAGGAAACATGAAGATGAGACGGTTCTGGCAATACAGGAATATATAGAGCAGAATTTCAGTGAAAGGATGTCGGTCATTGAATTGGCAAGTCGATTCAATTTAACCCGGAGGACGTTGGAACGCCGCTTTGCGAAAGTTACACACCATACTGTTGCCCAATATATCCAGCGCGTAAAACTCGAGGCCGCAAAAAAGATGCTCGAAATAGGTAGAAAGAGTATTGCCAATGTGATGCTTGAAGTGGGGTACACCGATGTGCAAACCTTCAGGGAGAATTTTAAAGAGTTTACCAATATGACACCAATTGAATATAGAAATAAGTTTTGTAAGTAATAGCGGTGCTTGCCACACAAAAAAATTGACCGTTCAAAAGCGGCGAGAATAGTACAGGTGGTCGCATAACCGGGCGGAGAAGTTGGCAATTATGTAGTTTGCTTCCCTCAGACAACGGCGTTAGCATGACCAAGAAATAGAAACGTGCCTGCGGATATTGTTCGATGCCCATATTTCTTGAAGTATTTTGAGAGCACTACAGGTGTAATACTATTGCTTCAGGGTATCGCTAAAGTTCCATTTGAATGCTTCTTCACGGGCCTGTTTTCTTCCCCAGGCTTTTCCAATTATGATTCCAAGAGCAAAGACAGCTAAAAGGATGACGGTGTTTATTAGATAGGTGATAAGCATGGTGTAAATATGCAAAATTTGGATGAAATTGGTGAGGTGATTTCATTGTATCTGTTTCAATGCAATCGTCGCACGTTTCTGAATGCGCATATTTTCTGGTTTAGAGTGCGAGCGCAAGATGTTCGGATTACCATTAACCAAGGCCAGGAAAAGCAATGCTCCATAAAACCTGAGCAGATGTTGCTCTAAAACTATCCGTTCCAGGAGGGCTAAGAGGTTTGCTTTATCCTCTCCCTGTCTTCTATTCCAAATCAGCGGACTTGGGTAAAAGGAGATAACACGTTTAATTCCACTGGTATATTTGGTATTCAGAGGGTAGCGTCTTCGCTAAATAAACCTAGCGCAAGAAACAGAAGTGCTCCGAAGCCGCTCCTGAGACTAAAATTTCATCTATATTTAATGTTAGATTATTTACTTCTTAAAACTGACGTTCATGAACAGAAGACTTTTACTCATTTCCTTATTGTTTATTGCTTGCTACGATTCAAACGGACAGGGACAGTACACCTTCACCTATACACCTTCCGTATCAAACTCTATCCCTTTCTCAACTGGGTATACAGCTTCATCCAGCAACAGGCGGCAGCTCATCTACTATCCTACTAACTTCCCGACGGCTCCGTCAGGCAACATTACCACCATCTATCTACGCTTGACAGCCGGGGGAACCAAGAACATAACCAACATGTTCGTAAATATGGGCCCGACCACACAAACTATATTTACCACCACGGGAGGAGGTAATGCATGGATCACAGGCCTCAGCAGCGTGTACAGCGGACCATTTTCGGGCGCTCCGGATGCAAACCTGTGGCTGCCCATCCCGCTTCAAACGCCTTTTTATTATGACAATACCCAAAATTTCGCGCTGGACATGGGCCACTACGGATACACCGCCGGCTTTTCCTTCTATCAGGGCAATGGCGCCTTCGTAGGCCGGGGTATATTTGGCGTTTCCACCAACGCTACCGGTTCGGTGCAGGACAGGCTCGCCGAGCTGAGCTTCGACATAGCTCCGCTTCCTCTGAAACTCCTGGGTTTTGACGGTACCTTCAGAAACGGCGTGAACGCGTTGAACTGGAAGGTTGCGGAAGAATCCGACATGGCGCATTACATAGTGCAGCGTTCGTTTGACGGCCGCGAATATGATGACATCGCTACGGTGTCTCCACTTGCTACGTCCGACGATACAAAACAATATACCTATGCTGACGAAAAAGTGAAGAAGAGCAGCATATCTTATTACCGGCTGAAGATGGTAGAGCTGAATGGCACATCTACCTACTCGCCTGTAGTGCGCATAATGCCTAAGAGTGCTGAATTGTTTGTGGTGGATGCATATCCTAATCCATTCAGCGATCAGGTAAGCATATCAGTGACTATTGCGGAGGCAGGGCCATTGGTGTACGAAATAAACGACCTGACAGGAAACTCCGTGACAAGCGGCAGCTTTCATCTGCAGCCTGGCATGAACAACCTTACTGTTCCCGGTTTGCAGGCTGTAGCTCCCGGTGTTTACTCGCTGTCGCTAAAAGCAGGGAACCATCACCAGGTAATTAAGCTCTCAAAATAAATCACGCAGATTCTAATTAGCTGCACGCGCATCTCCCCAGTTCGGCGTAGTCTCATATCTTTGAATATAGATAAAATAAGGGCTAAAGGCAGTAATCGTACGCGTAGTCTAGACACACCTAAAGGTGATGTTGATCTGAAGGATCGGCTGTCTTTAGTTTTCTTTTCCAAAGCCTGAATAGTACTTAAGCATATCTGCTTCTAGTCCAGGTAATGCTGCATAAATAATGAGAGAAGGCTGCGGAAGAGAACTCCTTATAAAAATCTCTTTTCTATGCTAAAGTATTCTGTAGGGATCGATGTATCCAAAAGTGAGCTTCACTGCTGTATTTCCGTTATTGACCAGCAGCAGAAAGTAACAGTAAAAGGTTCCAGGAAGTTCAGCAACAATAAGACTGGGTTTATGGATCTGGATCAGTAAAAGCCATAAGGATAAGCAAGTGCGTGTTGTAATTGTTATGGAAGCAACAGGCATTTATTATGAACAAGTAGCCATGTGCCTGTTTAAGCGGAATTATGCTGTAAGTGTAGTGCTTCCAAATAAAGCTAAGAAATACCTTCAGTCTTTAGGGCTTAAGTCAAAGAACTATAGTATTGATGCTCAAGGTCTATCTCGTATGGGCGCAGAGCAGCGCGAGGGAGAGATTTTTTTCTGAGTTCATTTTTTCGGCTCCGGACGATGCCACGAAAGTCTGGTTTCGCTGATCAAATCTTTGAGGCTACTTATCTCCTTTCTCAGCTCCTGTATTTCGGCGCTTCCTGCTACAGGGGTATTCTCTTCTTCCGCATCCCTTCCTATGAAGAATGTTGCGAGTGTTGCCGTAACGTAGCCAAAGACACCGTAGCCGTAGAGCGATAAAATAAATGCGAATGCCCTGCCTTCGGGGGTGATAGGCCAGAAGTCGCTGCCTGCTGTGATGACACGCATAGCAGTCCACCAAAGCGCCATACTGTAATTCTCGAAGCCGGGATTGGACTTTTCGAAACCTAACATACCGGCTGCACCAGCAAATATGATCACGGTGGTGAGTAACATTACGTAGGCAAAGCCTCGCCTTTGCATTGTAGCGGTCAGACCTTTCATGCTACGGTTGAGTGAAGAAAGTACCCGCACCAGCCGGATACCCCGCAATCCCCGGACGACGCGGAAAAACCTGAATATCCTAAATACCCTCAGAGCTGGAATAACCAGAGATATAGTGGTGAGCCAGTTCCTTTTCAGGAAAAGGATCTTGTTAGGAGCAAGGACCAGTTTGATGAGAAAGTCAAGAATGAATAAAATCCATATCGAAAGACTCAGGTATTCAAGCATCTTTGTCAGTCCCCATACCAACTCGACAACCAGAAGCAAAAGCCACAGGAAGCCCAGGAATATCATCGGCCCTTCGAGCAGCCTGTCAATAGATCTCAGCAGCCTGCTCCTTTCCCGATCAACTTGTTTATACATAATGATATGCTATGATAATACACATAGGAGCAAAAACTAAACCATGAGTTGGCAGTAATTTTGTTTTATAACACCTGGGACTTCTCGCAGATTAACATGCAATGAAAGGCTTCCCGGAAAAATAACCCGATGGTTCACTTGCTGTACTAGCTCTACAAGGTGGCATTACGCTCCCCTGCTTGTTTAAACAAAAACAGGAACACACGGTATGATTTATGTGCATGTATTCTAAAATGCAAACTGCCAAGGTTCGCCCCATGCGTCTAAGGCAGCAGTTTACCTAAACATAAAATCGAATAACAATGAACGGTTACCATCAGTACAAAACTTGTATAGACGCATGCCTTAAGTGTGCCGCCATTTGCAATCATTGTGCGTCCTCCTGCACGCAGGAAGAGGATGTAAAAATGATGGCGCGATGCATTCAGCTTGACATGGAATGCGCGGCCATCTGCTACGCTGCCGCCCAGCTCATGAGCATGGGAAGCAGCGAGGCGGCGGCAGTATGTGCCATATGCGCCGACATATGCGACGCCTGCGCGAGTGAGTGTGCAAAGCATGACACAGAACACTGCAGGGAATGTGCTGAAACCTGCCGGAAGTGTGCTGAAGCGTGCAGGCAAATGAATAACCGCTAACAGCTGATTTGTTTGATTAGGGTGATGGGGAAGACGAGACAGTGTGACCCGTCCTCCAGCATTCCCGGAGGGTCCTTTGGGATGAAGTAGACTTCGACCCGAGGAATGTACCAATTGACCCTTTGGCAAGCTCAGAGTGACAACGGGAATGAGTTGAACGCAGTGCGTCAATTGACACAAAAAAAATAGTTACACGACGAGCGTGTAACTATCTTAAATCGAACAACACAAAAAGAAAAACCTTACAACTTATTCACCCTGATGGTTTCGCTATGCTGGTTGTCGGTGTATTTGATGAAATACAGCCCGCCAGCCAGATTATTCATGTCTATAACCGTTTCGGATGATACACTATTTATCACTTTGATCACCTTACCGCTGATGTCTGTCAGGAGAATAGAAGCATCAGCCCCCTGCTGCCCTGACAGCTTAACCGTTACACGGTCAGTCACCGGATTAGGCAGTGCCTCTACAACGAAGGACCCCTTGCCATTCATAACAGCGGTGACTACCTCTGAATATACACTGCCGCCGTTAGCTGTCTTCATGTTCAGACGATAGTAGTTCCTTCCGGCAACAGGCTCGTTATCCCAGTAAGTGTACTGAGAAGCCTTACCTTCCGCAGGGACAGAAGTGAGTGTCGTGAAGTTTCTGCCATCTATGCTTCTTTCCAGTTCATAGTAGTCGCCAGCATCTTCAGACAGACTGCTCCAGTCTATCCTGTTCCTGTTGTCTACATTCATAGCCTTGATACCGCCGAGCTTGATGGAGAGCGGAGTACCGGTCGCCTGGATAGTGAATGAACCCTGAGCGCCAACATAGCCGAACACGCGGACATAGTACGTAGTGAATGGGGATACTGTGTAGGTTCCAAACTCTGATCCCACAGCAGGACCATCTATACAAGTACCAGTGAGTGTAGTGGATGCTGTTGGCACCATGCCTGTAAGCGCGCCACAGGTGCCGCTAAGGCCCTGCATCACCACATCCATTGTTCCGGTAGTAGTAACAGTCACTGTGACGGAACCACCCACCGAACCAGTGGTGAAGCTGTACCATACATCATTGGCCGTAGTCGTGGCCGCATTGCAGGAAGTCATCGATTCAGTAGCGCCAGCAGTCGTGCCGGTAAATACCTGTCCGTTCGTAATGTTGACCGCATTCTGGCAGGTATCATTTGGCGGTATCGTGGCGAATGTCATCGGACCAGACCAGGCGCTGGTATCATTAGGTCCGCAGATCGAACGCACATAGAAGTCGTACTGTGTAGCACTGCTCAAGCCGGAAACCGGATGAGGCTTAGTGGTAACAAAAGCTGAGGTACCACTACCTTGCGTGAAGCCAATGGTGCCATATTCCAACTGCCATTGAGTAGCACTACCCTGCTCGGTCCAGTCGAGCGAAGCGGAAGAAGTAGCGGCTGTAGCGCTAAGCGCTGAAGGAGCAGGACAAGAAGGAGCCTGGATGAAGGAGATATCATCAATCGAGATATCACCGCCAAAGCTACTTCCCCTTACACCAGTGAACCTCGCCTGAATGTTACCTGTATAACCACTCAATACAATATTCCTCACCAGCCATGGATCGGTCTCTGCCGTCTGCTGCTGGCCAACGATGCTGTCTATCGCATTCCAGGTTGTGCCATTGAAGACCTCTATGATCAACTTGTTCATGTCCGGACCGTACATGTGGTACCAAAACTCGAGCATGGGCGTTGTAAGTGATGAAACATTGACCAATGGCGTGGTAAGCTGGGCAGTAGCGTTTAGCGAACCATACGATGCTTCTGTGAAGAAATACTTTGACCCGCTGTGAGCAGCATTAGGGCCTGTGTTCGTAGAACCTGTAGTACCTGTGCCGGTGACATGCCATGCATAGACGCCTGTACTGTTCGTTGGCAGTGAATTCCAGCAAGCCGTCATGACTGAGTTAGTATTTGCTGTCTGGGACTCCACATCATGAGTGTATGGGGCCGTGAAAGGAGCACAAGCGGTGGTGAAGCTTTCAGGTCCTGACCATACGCTCACATCATTGGCGCCGCACACACCGCGTACCCAAACGTAGTACGTAGTCACAGGAGTAAGTCCTGACAAAGGAGCCGTTGTAATGCCAGCTCCTACAGAACCTGAAGGCGTGGCAGATGGGGCCGGATTCGTATTGGTCGTACTATAGTAGTATTCATAACCATTTGCGGGGGGAGTTGCAGCAGCAGTCCAGGTGATGGTCGCAGCCGTGGCAGTAACCGCGCTGGATAAGATACCAGATGGAGGGAAGCAGGTAGGAGCAGCGCCAATGGTGATAACATAATCCTGTGTTTCACGTCCGGTAGACACATTGCTACACGCTCCTGACGCTCCGAAAGTGACAGTAGTGGAATAAATAGTGCGGACACGCATTCCTGTTAACCCTGTAAGAGCTGTCAGCGGCGGTGTGATGGTGCCACTTGAGATAGTCCCGGATTTCGTTAGCTGATAATACTCGGTTGCATCAAATACACCGTTCTTATCCCAGTCAACCCAGGCCTCGCCATTTGCATTCGTTGAAGATTGGGTTACATTGAGCGTATAAGGCACACCCATGGACAGCGTAGCAGTATTCGTACTTATTGTCGGATCTGCAAAAGTGTAGCCGCCCGGCCCAACGGAAGTGGTGGAATGATTCAGGCTGGTGCCCGGAATCTCCACGTTTGTGGTGTAATTGGACGTACTGGTATGCAATGTTGTGCCGGTATTGGGTCCGCAATAGCAGAAGTAGAATGGATTTGCAAGCGCTACCACCGTATTGCTTATGGCACTAAAACCACCATTCTGACAAGTAACGATCACGCGATAGTCCATTGGTCCGGCCATGGTGGTGTTGTAAATAGGATTCACAGCACCTGGAATGGCAACCCAGTTAGCCTGCCCTACCGGCGATGATTCCCATTGCATTACAATGCCTGCGCCAATTGAGAAGCCCTGAAGTGTAAGTGACAGATTGCCCCCGTTACATTCCCTTGCGGTATCATCCGCATTGATAAAGGCCGTGCCTGCAGTGGGCTGTCCCATGCACATTGGCACCGTGAACTCATAGGCCCCGAGGTCCGGAGTGGTGGTATTGCGAGGTGTATTCAGGATGTCCGTCGTGATACCCACCGGAGTACCGAGGTTATCCAGCGCCGCATTCCCCGGAGTGTAGTCGCCTGCAATAGCGTTTGAGAACAGCCCGGGCAGATCCCAGGAAGCTGCATCCTGACCGGTAGCCGTCTGCCAGTTGGCCAACGTTGTCTGCGAACCGCCAGAGTAACCAATGTGGTTAGTGCCTGCGCCAGCCACATGATAGTTGTTGTTATTGGCCGTCCAGGTGGTGGATGAAGTATTCATGTACATGGCATAATTCACGCCAGAGCCGCCCCTCTTGATAGAGATGATGTTATTAAAGAACTCAAGGCCGCTGGCCGAGGTTGTCTGATAAATACCCCGCGTATTAGATGTGGTTGAGGTATTTGGATCATCCAGGGAAATCGTGTTGTGATAATACTTATAGTAATTAGACCCCGAGTTGTAGATCCCGTAAATCGTACCACTGCTGTTGATGTCGTAGATCAGGTTGTTACTGATGATATTTTCATTACCCAGCGTTGCATCAGAGCTGCTGGTGTAAATAGGATAGGAAGTAGACGTGCTCGTGGGCATCGCATCAAACCCATTGTGGATCTTATTCCTGGTAAAGTTCACATTGCGGTTAAGACCAGAGAAGATAATGCCTGCGAAAGTGGTAGACGTTGTCCTGGTAGGACGGGAAATGTCATTGCCCTCGATATGCGCCGCGTTATTTCCATACAGGTAGATGCCATAAGCGTAGAAGTTCTTAATAACATTGTTTGTAATGGTGTTGTTTGTAACCAGCGGGGCTGCCGAATTACCATACATGACCATGCTGTAGTAACCTCCGTTCAAAGTGTTGCCTGTGAAGGTGTTCCAGTCGCAATTACTCCCTGCCGTAGTGGGAGAGCTAAGGGAACCACTCATGACTACCGGCACATAATTAGTGGACGAGATGGTGGAATCAACTGAGATCGTACAGTTTGCAAATGTATTGGAGTCTGCACTGTTCGTCAGATGGATGCCATAACCATATTCCGAAGTACTGTTTCCTGTTGCGACTATATTGAGATTGTTGACGGTCAGGTGATCAGTGCCATTGAGCCTGATACCGGCTCTTTCTGCGGTATTAGTTGATACAAAGCTTAACGTTGCACCATTTCCATTTACCGTGATCGTATTTGTTGCGGTGGTATTTATATCATCCAGCAGGAACTGATCATTAGTGTAAGTGCCGGCAGCGACATTGAACACCACAGGACCTGAGATACCGCAGTTGATAGCCGAGGCTGCAGCCGCGAATGACTGGAAGTTGGTGGAAGAGGCAGGCTGTGTAACGTCAATAGTGTACGTTCCACCCGCAAAAAGGGGCGGAGTAGTCACAAGGATCGTGTCGGAATAAACTGTGGAAGCGCCACAGGTTACGGCCGCACGATAATATGTAGAACTTGTAATGGTAGTTGATAGTGAGGGTGAAGGGGCTGCAGCTGCTACGGCAGTAAATGGACCAGTGGCCGAAGCCGAACCTTCCCACTGGTAAGTCTGGCCGGTTCCCATGGAGTTGCCAGTGAGGGAAAGCTGGATTGTGCTGCCTGAACAAACGTTGGATGCAGAGGCACTACCTACACCAGCCGTTGGAGGACTAACGCAGGGAAGCGCAGGGACAAATGTAATAGACCCGGTAAAGAACCTTGGACTATTTGTGGCTCCATAGCCTACATAAGCACTGTTGATCTGGAAGTCACCGACGATGAGCGCAACACCATTTGACGTGAAAGTATTTGGAGACGCTGTACCAGGGCCGGTGCCGCTGTAGCGGCGGGAACCCGTGGTGTGCAGCGCAAAACGATACATCGTATTGGCGGGAATGAGGAAATTCATGCCCGAGATAACCGTATTCACGGCAAGAGTAGATGAACCAATCCCTGAGACGGTGTTGGAAGCGATCTGGTTCCAGGTGGGTGTGGTAAGTGTACCCGGAGTGCCACTTAAAGAAGAAGTACTGTAATATAGCGTAAAAGTCTTCCCGTTATCGGTGCTGCTGGTCCAGTCGCCAACATCTGTAAGCAACACAGCAACAGGGGAAGTGTTGCTAATGATAAAAGTAATCGGCTGGCCTGTTCCTCCACTGTTGGTGCCTGTGTAGCCAGAACTTCCTACAGTGGTGTTTATTGTTGTCTGCGCAAAAACAGAACTAAATGTGCTGGCTATGCAGCATAAGAAAAGGGTCAGGAAATATCTTTTGATGTTTGTTTGAACACTGGAAACATTACCAGGCGTACCGTCTGGCCGCTTCGCTATGAGCGAACCGCATACGGACATGCCTGAATTTGTATACAAATTCTTCATGGTTTGTTTAATTGTAAATAGTTAATGTATTATCTCCCCAGCCAAAAAGCGTAGCCAGTGAAACATGCGACTTCTCCGATCCCGCGCGGGGATGGATATGACTATACGACCCGAAACAGCTATACGAACTGATACACCAAGGGTGATTAGCTATACACTATATGAGCAGTATTGATAACTAAGCCACAGGGGGACCCCGAAGACAGAAGTCCGGATGGGAGGCATTGGAAAGAAAAAGCTGTGGTAAAGAAGTGTGTTCTATGACAACAGGATACTGCCTCACTGCAACCACCACAACAATCGGCGGAACATCAACAATATCCGCAGCCTTAAAGCGGGTCCTTATTTTTAGTTTCTTCTTTTCTGGAGCAGAGGATTTCGTCTTGAAGCCATCTTTCTGAACAGATGCTGTTTGGCTATTTACATCGCTAAATGAGAATATTGAAGCCCTGGCTTCACGACAGGGATCAAACGCGCCATCCTCCTTGTGCAAGAAAACATTGAAGGAGATAAAGAACGCGAAGAATAAGTAAACAAGATGTATACCGTTTTTTCTCACCTCCATAAAAATAGGGAAATATGACCAATTGCCTGACACCTGTAGCTGCAGAATTGTTATAGAATTGTCAAAACAGCGCACCAGTAAGGGTTTCAGAGGCATATGTAAGCCAGGATTTAATTGCAGTTTAATTAGCCGGGATAATTACGCAACTAAATTGCAGAGGTGAGTAGAATATAAACTTAGCTTTGCGGGAACCATTTTGAAACAGGGAAGTGAAAGAACTACTGAAAACTTCGTTAGGAAGGTTGAGACTATTAGGTATTGCCGAAGGGATATCTCTGCTGGTGCTGATGGGCATTGCGATGCCATTAAAATATTTCGCGGGCCGGCCTGAAGCTGTGCAAATAACAGGATGGGCTCACGGCCTCTTGTTCGTGGCCTTTATCATGGCAGCCTTTGCAGCATATCACGAATATAAGTGGCCGCTGAAGAAGCTGGCATTCGCTTTTGTAGCTGCCTTCTTTCCCTTCGGGACGTTCGTATTTGATGCACAACTGAAAAAAGACAGCATAAGAATTCAGGGCTGAGAGGGCTGGCATAATGTTTAAGCCATGTAATAAAAGAGTTGCATGCCCAACAGAATACTTGCCATCCAATACAACAACACAGATTGTCTTGTACATGTGTTCTTCACCGAAGAATACTTCACCATCAATGTCCTTGATCGTTCATTAGCGGAAGAGATCGGGTTCAGCAGCTTCTCTATGAATCAGGAGGGAAGGCTCATCAACTCGCTCTCTCCTAAAGAATCTATTGATACACAAGCGGCGCTGGCGTTCTACGACGTGTTGCTGAACGGAAACGCTGAGCTCCTGCCGGCAGGCTTCGGGCAGACGCAGGAGCTTGCTAAAACCGGCTAGCTGCTGGCTATTGGCTGTTGGCCGTTAGCTGTTTGCTGTTGATATTCAGCTTGTACCTATTGTTGTTGAGACTAGCGCCTGATGAATGGCATAGTGATACTCTTGCTTGCTGTGACCAGTTGGAGTGAATATATGCCCGGCGGTAGCTGAAAGAGGGACAGTTGCTTTTCAAGCTTTCCGTCTACCAGGGAAATGTCCTCACTGTGGATATGCCTGCCGGTAATGTCTCTTACCTGAATCTTTACTTCGTTAACCAGGCTTGTTAAAGTACCGGAAATGGTGAAGATGCCGTCATTTGGGTTGGGTGATAAGTTTATCCCAGTGAGTAGTGCATCGTTAACAGTAGTAGGGATCACAAACATACTATCCTGTGCTGAACAGCCATTCGAATCGATGACAACGACGGAGTAAGTACCGGTTTGAAGAGGCGTATGGGAATTGGTGGTAGCGCCGGCAATAGGTGCAGCATTGTAATACCACTGATAAGAAGCAAACCCAGGCGCAAGATTCAGGGTCCCCCCGCTGAAAGACAGATTAACGACAGGTGCAGGATGGACGATAACGATGACAACTGAAGATGCGCTACGACATACTCCATCATCAATATCAACAGAATACGATCCAGCCTGTGTGCCAACGTAGGACTGGCCCGTAGCACCTGGAATGAGCATACCGTTTTGTCGCCACTGCAATGTGTACATGAGACTGGCGGATGTAGCAGTAAGGATCACGCTGTCGCCGGTACAAAAAGCGGAAGGGGTCGCGGGAGCTATTGCAACTGAAGGCAGTGCTTTAGGAGAGACCGCTAATGTTTGCTGAGTTCCGATGCTGCAAGTGTTACCTGCAGCAACCGAAATTACCCCGGCATTTGCTCCAGCCACTACCCTGATCGTATCTGAAAAGCTTGTTCCCGTCCAGCCCTGGGGGAGCGTCCACACGTAGGCTGTGGCACCTGAAACTGCAGGGACTACGTAGGAAATCGTATCTCTGGGGCAAGGATCTTGAACACCTCCTATAAACAGGGGCTGAGAAGGCGGAACAGAGCAAGCTGTGTATTTTGCAATGTTGGTTGCAGGAATTCCTCCTGCTGTCGGGAATTGACCAGCTGCGTATAGCTCGCCGTTGTGAACCGCAAGGGTGTTTACGATACCGCTATTGCCGAACCCGCATGGAGCCCAGTAAGTACCATTCCATTTTACAACCTTATCTGTGCCTCCGGCATTTGCCAGATTGAAGTCGCCTGCGGCATAAAGATCTCCGTTGAGGACTGCCAGCGACTGAACTACCGGAGAAGGGCCGAGGTTATTCCCAACCGGTGCCCAGAATGACCCATTCCATTTCGCGATACCACTCACAGAGGTGCCAGCTATAGAGGTGAAAGAACCACCAACAAAGAGCTCACCGTTATGGACTACCATAGCAGAAATGGGCGGGGCAATACTGGGAGCCGACGCACCAACTACAATGGTAGAAAACGATGTGTTATTCATCTTATTCAAGCCCACCCCACCGATGTACAGGTCGCCATTGTATTCCGCAAAAGTCGAAACATTACCAGAGGTTGATATCGAAACCCAGCTGGTTCCATCCCAACGGGCACAGGAGTGCTGATTGAATGGTCCACCTGAAATGTTCATTTGTGCTCCGGCATACAACTCGGAGTTGTAAACACCAAAGGCGGTTACGGGAGTCTCGAAATTCGATCCGATCATTGTGTAGTTGAACGAATCCAACTTGTGTATGTTGCTATAGGGCGGGAACCCAATGCTGCCGCCGACGTTGAACAGGCCAAGGTAGAGCTCTGAGTTGAAGGTGGTCATAGCAAAGACCATCTGCGGAGATCCCCCCGTGGGCGCCGACCAGGCAGATCCGTTCCATTTGGTAAGAGGAAATGCCCCACCGACGTACAGTTCATTGTTGTAGCTGATCATTGATGTTGCCCAAGCGGGTACACCTGCGCCAACAGCTGACCAGCTTTGGGCGTGGCCCCTGGAAACAAAGCATAAGAGCTGTGGTGTGAAAAGTAATATGCAGAGAAAGGTGCGCATCTTTGCTGTAAGGCCAATGAACTGTGTTATATAAATATAAGTAAAGTATTGCGGAGGCGCAAACTGATGTCCTTTCGCGGTATGGCGGGAGATTAGGAAGGGAAAGTCTATTCCGGCTGGACTTCTTCTTCTACAACAGGTTCTATTTTTCGCTGGCTGTATTTTTCCATCTTACGCAGCATCCAAAGAGAGAAGGAGAGCCAGATGATGCCTACGGCGAAGCCGGCAAGGACGTCGCTGGCGTAGTGGACGCGGAGATAGATGCGGCTGAAGCCAATGAGCAGGATCAAAGAGGCGAGGGCTACGATTATGGTCCACTTGAGCCAGACGGTTTCGAGGTACTTATAGGCGAGGTAGATGAGCAGGCCGTAGAAGGCGAAGCTCATGAAGGAATGGCCGCTGGGAAAGCTGTAGCCAAGAGCCGGACGAAGTAAGGGGACAAGTGGACGAGCCCTGGAAAAGAATGCCTTTAGCAGGAACATCATGGCGGTACTGCTAAGCGCTATGGCAACTACCTTGATGGAATACCACCTGTGCCTCCTGATGAACAGAAAGTATCCGACCAGGACCAGGTTAGCGGGAATGAGAAAAGTGTGCGTGCCAAGGAAGGTAATGAACTCCATGACGGAAGTGTTGAACGGCGTAACATGCTGCTCCAGCCACTTGAACACATTGTGATCGAACTGCTCCTGCTTGTCTATGAATATCTGCTTGACCAGGAAGGAGAACAGCGAGATGGATAGGATGAACAGGCACAGCACAACGATCAGCTCAGCAGACAGAAGGCCTATAGCTGCAATGAACTTCTTTAGGGCGATACGGGTGCGTCTCAGCATATTATCAGCTAACTGTTGAAATCATGCCAAGGAATCCGGGCGCTTTAGTCTATGACGACACGGGCGGTGGACTGCCTGCCAGAGGACGTAAGCCTGATCAGATAAACACCTCTGGCCCAACCCGATGCATTTACTGAAAGCTCATTGTATCCATGCTGTTGCTTCCAGGAGGCGGAGTAGTGCTTCCTTCCCAGGATATCCAGTACTTCCACTGTGGCCGTGGAGGCTTTTGTGGTTTCGTGAGCTATGCTAAACAGGCCAGTAGTGGGATTAGGGTAGACTGTAAGCAACTGGTGAGCTGACGCAAACTGATCATCGACACCGAGGTAAACCAATGCTTTGTTCATTGCGCCCATCGCGTTGATCTTACCGGCGCCCCAGATGTAGTTGCCAGCGCCGGGGAGGATGCCTGTGAAATTGTCCTGAATGGCTGACTCGGAAAGGGCTTTGATGACCTGGGCCGGAGTGAGTGAAGGCCATACTTGTAGCATGAGGGCTACTATACCCGTGGCAACCGGTGAGGACATGGAAGTGCCCTGCAGCATAGCATAGGAGTATTCCCTGCTGCTGGTTGGGTCGGTCCACTGCCTTACGACGGTTGAGAAATTTGCTCCGGTGGAATGGAATGAGGAGTCGTACGAGCTGATGGCTGACGCGATGACCATGCCCGGAGCTGTAATGTCGGGCTTGATGCGGCCATCGGCGCTAGGGCCGCGGCTGGAGAAGAACGCTATCTGACCTTTTGCCACGGCGATGTTTACCGGAGCGCCGCTTACGTTTATGTAATTCCTTTTGGAAGTGTAGGCGCCCACTGCAATGGCGGAGCGGGTGCTTGCCATGTCTCCTATGGTGGAGACAACGTCGCCGGCTACCGCCCAGGGGAAGTTGTTGGAGGCGAACTCACCGTAGTAGCCGGTCGTCTTATCTACGTAACCGGTCCACATATTTATATTTCCGTCGGTAGCCTTGATGGTAATCAAAACGGAATCCCCTACCCTGCTAAAGATGTCGAGGAAGATGCGGGGCTTACCATTGAACTCGGTATCGGAGGTGACTATGGAGGCAAAGAAGGTATCCAGGTTGGAGCCGATCATGGTGATGTTGTGCAGGAGATTGTCGAGGCAGATATCTGCCGTGCTGTCTATCTTGTTTGCTCCCTGGAAGAGGCTAAGCTGGATGCAGTATGACTTGGAAGTGTCGCCCCAGATATCTACCCAGGTCCTCTTTTCGGGGAGGAAGGGACTGAACTTAACAAAGGTATTTACTACCGTGTCTGTGGCCGTGAAAGTCTTGCCCAGATGTATCTTCTGATTACCATTATTGCCGGCGGAGCAGACAAATATCTTACCTGAACCGGTGAGGGTGTCGCAGGCCTGGCTGAAGAGAGAGAGGCCATCGTGAGGGCCCATGCTGCAGCCCCAACTTAGGTTTGCCACTGCAGGCTTGCCTACTGAAGCACCGTAGTTGTAGATGTAACTCATGCCGTCTATGATGGAACCCATGCCGGTGCTGGTCCAGTCGGAAGGAGGCGGAGTGATGCCTACGATCACCACATCTGCTGCATCGGCCACACCACGGTAGCGGATGCCTGTAGTGCTGTCGAAGCCGCCGCCGGCTGCAATACCTGCAACGTGAGCGCCATGGGAGAATCCGGGCAGATCGGTGCCTTCAGACCACATGGTGAGTGTGTCGGATAGCTCATTTCCATAAGACATGCCTGCGGGCGGAGTGCCTGTTGCGACCTGTTCCCATACGCGCTTTACCCTGTAGCGGGTGCCGGTAGTATCGAACAGGGAGGGGTGCTTATAGTCGAAGCCGGCATCTATGACGCCTACTACGACGTTGTCGCCATGGTACTGAGAAGGTAAGTTGCCGAGGCCTGCGTGAACGCTATCTACTCTTGTGGCCTTGCGGGCTGAATCGAGCGTGGGAAATACGGGCTCATCGAGCTGGATGTATTCAATGCCTTTTGTGGTGGTGAACGCTGCAAGCTGCTCTACAGGGACCATGGCAGTCCAGATGCTGCCGGCGCGGGTATTGATCCTAACCCCGAGTTTGGAAAGAGATTCTCCACTGACTGCAGGACCCACCTTTATGAGTGCGCTTATATAAGTCTTGTTGTCCGCGCCTTTGCGATAAACGTAATTGGCGGGCAGGGAGCTGTTGCTCCTCTCGTACTTATCGAGGAAGATCCTGGTGAGCGGAGAGAGCTTGGGGGCATTCTGCGCGGAAGCGGAGAGGCCGACAAAAAGGAACAGGCTGAACAGACGGAAGAGCTTCATAGAAAGCGATTTAGGAGATCTATATGAGGGTAAGATACAATTTATTGGTGCAGAGGCAAAAAACCAGCGGGAGGGGTCGGGAAATGGGCTCCAGGGCCGTCATATATCTATAGGAAAAGCATAGCTACGGCAGGGGAAAAGGTAGGTTTAAGCACTGATACTTCATGGTTACCCCGTATTTACCCCGTATTTAGCCCGTATTTACCCCGTATATACTACACTCATGACCCATCCATTAAGGCATTCTGACACGGTGCAGGAGCGGCTGACATCTTATTATGGCATATTTTATAGATTAGCAGAAGGCAAAGGAAATATTCAGATCATGGCGTATCCGTACCAGATAAAATCGTTGGAAGAATACAGAAAAGTTTACCAGTATAGCGTGGACCAGCCCGAGGAATTCTGGGGAGGTGTGGCGGAGCATTTTACCTGGCAGAAGAAATGGGATAAGGTGCTGGAGTGGAACTTCAGGGAACCGGATGTCAAGTGGTTTTTGGGCGGGAAGCTGAATATCACGGAGAACTGTTTAGACAGGCACCTGGAGAAACATGGGGACCGGCCGGCGATCATTTGGGAGCCGAACCATCCTGACGAGCAACACAGGATACTTAGCTACAAGGAACTTCATTTTAAGGTGATGCAGTTTGCCCATGTGCTTAAGAATAATGGGGTGAAGAAGGGCGACAGGGTGTGCATCTATATGGGTATGGTGCCGGAACTGGTGGTCGCTATCCTGGCATGCGCGAGGATAGGAGCGATACACTCTGTGGTGTTTGGCGGGTTCAGTGCGCAGAGCATAGCGGACAGGCTGCAGGACGGAGCGGTGGAATACATCATAACGAGTGATGGAGCGTACCGGGGTGGCAAGGACATTGCGCTGAAGGACGTGATAGACGACGCGCTGGTGCAATGCAGGTTTGTGAAGAAGGTGATAGTACTGACGAGGACGAAAAGCCCGGTGAGCATGATAAAGGGAAGGGACGTATGGTGGGAAGATGAAGTGAGGAAGGTGGAGAAGATGGGTAACCCGTATTGTGCGGCAGAGGAGATGGATGCGGAAGACCCTCTGTTCATACTGTATACAAGCGGGAGTACCGGAAAGCCGAAGGGCGTGGTTCATACATGCGGAGGGTATATGGTTTATACGACCTATTCATTCGTGAATGTGTTCCAGTACCAGCCGGATGATGTGTACTTCTGTACTGCGGACATTGGATGGATAACTGGGCATAGCTATATAGTGTACGGTCCGCTGTGTGCGGGTGCGACTACGCTGATGTATGAAGGGCTGCCCAACTGGCCGGATGCGGGAAGACTCTGGAAGATAGTGGACAAGTTTAAGGTGAACGTGCTGTACACAGCGCCTACGGCTATACGCAGCCTGATGAGCTATGGACTGGGGCCTGTGCATGGGCACGACCTTAGCAGCCTGAAGGTGCTGGGGAGTGTGGGAGAACCCATTAATGAAGAGGCATGGCACTGGCTGGACGAGCATATTGGGAAGGGGAAGTGCCCGATAGTAGATACGTGGTGGCAGACGGAGACGGGAGGCATTATGATATCGAACCTGGCGGGGATCACTCCGGCTAAGCCTTCTTACGCTACCTTACCCTTGCCGGGAGTACAGGCTGTGCTGGTGGAGGAAACAGGAAGTGAGGGAGGTGGGGCTGACAAAGCGCACGGGACAAATATTGTGAAGCAGGGAGCGCTTTGTATCAAGTTTCCATGGCCTTCTATACTGCGCACTACGTGGGGTGATCATGAGCGGTGCAGGGTGAACTACTTTGCCAGCTATGAGGGGATGTACTTTACGGGGGATGGGGCTTTGATGGATAGTGAGGGAAATATCAGGATAACTGGGAGGATGGATGATGTGCTGAACGTGAGCGGACACAGGATAGGAACTGCAGAAGTGGAGAACGCTATCAACATGCATGAGGGGGTGATAGAGAGCGCGGTGGTAGGCTTTCCGCATGATATAAAAGGAGTGGGACTCTATGCTTACGTTATCTTCACAAATGCTCACGGGGATGAAGAGCTGACAAGAAAGGACATTGCGGCGACGGTGAGCAAGGTGATAGGACCGATAGCAAAGCCGGATAAGATACAGTTTGTAACGGGACTGCCTAAGACGAGAAGCGGGAAGATCATGAGGAGGATATTGAGAAAGATAGCGGAGGGTGAGACGGAACACCTGGGAGATACTTCGACGCTATTGGATCCGGGAGTGGTGGAGGAGATTATGCGTGGGAGGGTTTAGTTGTTCGTTGCTCGAGGGAGTAAATGAAGTAACCTGGTCCTTCCAAAAAGCGAAGTGCTATTCGGACACCTTATAGAAATGCGCTGTATCGCTAAATACCCTGGGATTGTTGATATTCTGTAGTAGAAACGTCCGGACTTCTGCGCTGCTCTGTACTTTCAGAAGCTCCGTTGATTTGACGGTTGCCGTTGTGATCCTTGTAAAGTCATTGTTTTGTTCCAGTATTTTCAAAAAGAAATAACCCCGATTTTGCCAATCATTATGATCACCTTTGTCACCTACCTTTTCCCAAAAAGGAACATTAATAAACTGATGGTCTTTTAAGCTGGAAAGGTGGATGTTGGCCTCATAAGTAGGGTTAGTTCCTCCCCTGTTCCAGAATCTTACGTGGTACTCGTATTTGCTTTCCGCCCCCCGGGCCTTATATACTTCATAGAAGTTCAACTTGTTTGTATCTTCCACATACTTCCATTTACCGACAATACGGTCATCAACAGTCGCCGCCGTAGGTTCACTGACAGGAAAAGCAGAAGGCGTTCCGCAAGCCGCAAAGAAAGCCGGAAATATAACTGTAGCAATTTGAGTGAGACCTTTCATGTCAGAAATTTAATAAACAATAGATATAAATGCACACAAAAAAAGCCCCGCTATTGTGCGGGGCTCTGAAGATTGATATTGATTAGTTCTGCTTCACTGCATAGACGCGGTAAGGGACGTCGAACCATGATGAGAAGGTGTATGGA
>CAMPJV010000003.1 GCA_946886975.1 uncultured Taibaiella sp.
TAGGTTTGAAAGGTCATAACCTTCTTCGCCGCGATGATGAATCCATAATTCATACCTGCTGCGACACGCCAAAAGCCCTGCGGATTATCACCTATATTAACGGCCAGCTGGATTGGAACACTGATCGTATGATAGCTGCTGTTGGACTGAAACGTATAATGAATTCCGGCGGTATCCCTGTTTACACCATCGCCTTTACTGCCGACCCTCTTGAGCTGATATACGGCACCTGTTTTAAAAGCAACCTTGTTATTGAAAGGGATGAAAGCGTTGATGCCTCCATGCAGGCCGAACTTATGACCGTAAGTCGCTGAAGTATGCTCTTTGGAGACAAAAGAAAAAGAGGGGCCGCCAAAAGCTTCATACCATATGTGCTGTGCATTTGCCGGTGCACCGGGAGCAACTAAAAAGAGAACGAGTATGCAAAATCTATTCAAACCAGCGGCCATTAAGTATTTAAATCCTTTCGAGCTAAGAACATTACAAAGATCACACCAGTCGGAAGTAAGACCTGAACCCGGCCGATGGGCGGTAAAAATAGGGAAGTTTAAATTCTTGGCACCTGTAAGGCAATAGTAGCAGAGGTGTACTATCTTTACCCGAATCAGAGACACTAACACACACCTACTTTGGATTTTTATGATTTTGGCTTTAGCGATAGCCTACTGGACGGTATAGACTCCATGGGCTATGAGCAAGCCACCCCTGTGCAAGAACAGGTGATACCACACATAATAGCTGGCAGAGATATAATAGCTGCAGCGCAAACTGGAACCGGAAAAACCGCTGCCTTTCTATTGCCGGTGCTGCATAATCTTATAACACATTCGCATGAGGGGCACAAAGTGAACTCCATGATCATCGTTCCGACAAGGGAGCTTGCGGTTCAGATCGCACAGACACTTGAAGGGATAGGATACTTTACGGATGTAAGCTTCATAGCTATATATGGCGGTACTGATGGTGCATCATATGCCAACGAGCGTAAGGCCCTGACATCCGGTGTAGACATCGTAATATGTACGCCCGGCAGGATGATCTCTCACCTGAATATGGGGTATGTGAAACTAGATTCACTAAGGTATCTGATATTAGATGAGGCTGACAGGATGCTGGATATGGGGTTTTATGAGGACATCATAAAGATCATTTCCTACATGCCCAAACAGCGGCAGAACCTATTGTTCTCGGCTACGATGCCCCAGGCCATCAGGAAACTTGCAAACAGCATACTTGTGAATCCTGTGGAAGTGAACATTGCTATTTCCAAACCACCGGAGCAGATAACCCAGGCAGCCTACATAGTATATGATGCGCAGAAGATACCATTGGTAAAACATGTGTTAGCACAAAAGGAGTTTGGCAGCGTACTCATTTTCTGTTCCAGCAAGCATAATGTGAAGCAACTAACAGCGGAACTGAAGAAAGGCAGGCTATCCGCAGACCAGATACATTCCGACCTGGAGCAGGAAAAAAGAGAGCAAGTGCTTATTGACTTTAAGAACAAGAAGCTCAAAATATTGGTTGCGACAGATATACTGAGCAGAGGAATAGATATAGAAGATATAGACCTTGTGATCAACTACGACGTACCCCATGATGGTGAAGATTATATACACCGGATAGGCAGAACCGCGAGGGCTGCGACAAAAGGCACAGCCTATACCTTCATCAGCGATAAAGAACAGGTAAAGTTTCTGCGGATAGAGAAGCTACTTACCAAATAGTTGAAGAAGCTGAAGGTGCCGGAGCAATTTGGACCTACCCCACCGCGGAGGACAACTATGCCTGCAGGAAGAAAAAATAAATTCAGGGGGGCCAAAAAACGCTAGTTGAGAACTTATTATATTCGCAGCCAAACTAAGCCTGCTGCTTGATTCAGAACAAGATCATCATCATTACCGCCCCTTCGGGTTCCGGAAAAACGACACTGGTAAAGCGACTATTAAATGCTTGTCCTAACCTGGGTTTTTCTGTATCAGCATGTACCAGAACACCAAGGCAAGGAGAGCAGCACGGGAAAGACTATTACTTCTACACCGAGGAAGAGTTTCAGAAGCTCATAGAGGAAGATGCGTTTGTTGAGTGGGAAATGGTCTACACCGGGAAATACTACGGAACCCTGAAAGCTGAAGTTCAGCGAATCTGGAGCAATAACCAATCCCCGCTGGTTGATATAGACGTAAAAGGAGCCCTTGCCATTCAGGATGTTTACCCGGACTCCACGCTTACCCTCTTTATACAGGCTCCATCCCTGGAAGTGCTGCGCGACCGCCTGATGCTAAGAGGCACTGAGACGCCCACCAGCCTGGAAGAGCGCGTAAGCAAGGCTACCTTCGAGCTTAGCTTTGCACCGCAGTTTGACAGGATCATAGTGAATGACGACATAGATGTGGCCACTGCGGAGTTAGTCAAGACCGTGCAAGAGTTCCTGACGCAACCTGTCGCATAAGTCCTCCTTCTAAAATGTTGGAATGTCTTTTATTATCTTTGGATTATATGGAGTCTCATATATTGCTGTATATATTTGGATGCCTTGTCCTGATCGGGTTCTTTGCAGGTACTGAGATTGCGTTTGTTTCCGTGAACAAGCTCAACATCGAGCTGAAGAAGAAGCAAGGCACCTTCGCAGGCAGGACGCTTGGGAGGTTCATGGAGAACCCATCGGAATATATTGGCACCAGCCTAATAGGTGTTAACCTACTGTTGGTGATTTACGGGCTACTAATGACCCAGCTGACGGAACCGTTTATAGGCAACCTTCCTGCACCATTTAACTCAGAGTACTTAAGGCTTGTTGTAGACACGCTGATAGCCACGAGCGTGATGTTGCTGTTTGCTGAGTTTCTTCCCAAAGCCATTTTCCGGTCGAAAGCCGAACAAGTGCTTAGCTTCTTTGCGTTGCCGATGCTGCTGATGTATTATATTTTGTATCCGTTAGCGAGAATATTCGTGAACATTTCTGAATTTATACTTAAGTACCTGTTCAACGTCAGGATAAAGGAAAACCAGCCCGTGTTTACAAGAGTGAACCTGGAGAACTTCGTGAAGCAGAGCCTTCATGGCCATGAATCTGAGGTGAATGAGGTGAATACAGACCTTTTTGAGAATGCCCTGAACCTGGTGAACGTAAAAGTGCGGAAGTGCATGATACCGAGGAACGAAGTAGTAGGTGTGGACATAAGGACCCCAATAGGGGAAGTGAGGGAGAAGTTCATCGACTGCAGGCTGTCGAAGATAATAGTATATGACGGGAATATTGATAATATAGCGGGCTACCTGCACCACCTGGACCTGAACCGCAGGCCCAGCGAGATAAAAGAGGTAATGCATACCATTACACCTATACCTGAAGCCATGAGCGCAGTAGACCTGATGACTCGCTTCACCAAGGACAGGAAGAGCATTGCCTGGGTAATAGATGAGTTTGGGGGAACAGCGGGAATTGTTACCATGGAAGATGTGCTGGAAGAGATATTCGGGGATATAAATGATGAGTATGATGTGCAGGAATATGTAGAGAAGCAGATAGCCGAGAATGAGTATATCTTCTCAGGCCGCCTGGAGCTGGACTATCTCAATGAGAAGTACGAGTTTGAGTTTCCAACAGACGAATCGGAGACACTGTCGGGATATATTATAACCAAACATGAATCTATACCGAAGCTGAAGGAAAGGATAATTATCGGCTTGTACGAATTTGACGTACTATTAGTTAGCGAAACAAGAATAGAAACGGTAAAGATGAAAGTGCTTCAGGCATTTTAATACCTTTATTCATCAATAAACACAGTCATATGCCAGTTACCCGCCCTTTTAATTTGCACAAATGGATCGATGAGAACAGGCACCTGCTAAAGCCACCAGTCGGGAACCAGACAATGTACCAGAACACCGGCGACTTTATTGTAATGGTAGTAGGAGGGCCGAATAGCCGTAAGGACTTCCACTATAATGAGAGCGAGGAACTATTCTACCAGGTAGAAGGAGATGTATCTGTAAGGATTCAGGAAGATGGCAAGATCGTAGAGATACCTATTAATCAGGGGGAAATATTCTTACTGCCGGCAAAGACGCCACACTCTCCACAAAGAGGCGCAAATACGGTGGGGCTGGTTATAGAGAAGGTGAGGGAGGGAGGAGAAACTGATGGCTTCTTATGGTTTTGTGAGAGCTGTGGGAATAAGTTGTATGAGGAATACTTTAAGCTGACAGACATAGTGACCCAGTTGCCGCCTGTTATGGAACGCTTCTATTCGGACAAGGATAAGAGAACATGTAAGAACTGCGGATCGGTTATGGAACCCCCTACTCCCAAAAAGTAGGAGCTTGTGCTTCCTTAAATTACTTCAAAAAACTACTTTTGCGCAGTCAATTAACTAAATAGAGACTTCATGTCGCACGAAACACATCATAATACTGAGAAAACGCCTACAGCTACACCGTTTAAAGCTTCATTCTGGTTTGTCGTAATCATTGTAGGTCTGTTCATAGCCGCAGTGAATTTTGTAAACGTGATGGGACATGACGAAGGCGGGCATGCGGCTACGGGCGGCGCCAGTGAACATACTAAAGAGGCGACTTCAAGCCAAACCCTGAAAGGTGAAACCGGAACGGGCATCCCTGCGGCCGATACCACGCAGCATCACGGCAGCAACGCAGGTATGGACACAACACACATGGAAGGCCATTAGTCTTCCTGATTCAGCGAATGCAAACAAATGATGTAATTGCTATAACAGGCGCTGCCGGCTTCATTGGCAGCTACCTGACAGGGTACCTGAATCAACTCGGCTTTGAACAGCTGGTGTTGGTAGACGATTTCTCTGAGGAGAGAAAATCGAAGAACCTGATGGGCAAGAAGTATGTCCACAAAGTACACCGGGAGCAGTTCTTCGATTGGGCCAAAGCGCATAGCGGGGAAATAAAGTATATGTTTCACCTTGGTGCGCGAACGGACACTACCGAGATGGACTATGAGGTTCATAAGAAGTGGAACCTGGACTATTCTAAAGGCATTTGGGAGTTCTGCATCAGTGAAAACGTGCCGCTGGTTTATGCCTCCTCTGCCGCTACCTATGGGAATGGAGAGCATGGCTATTCAGACACTCATGAGATAGTCAATCAGCTTGAGCCTCTTAATCCGTATGGCAGGTCGAAGAATGAGTTTGACATCTGGGCGCTGGAGCAACGATCAATGCCACCTTTCTGGGCAGGAGTTAAATTCTTCAACGTTTATGGACCTAATGAATACCATAAGGGCAGAATGGCGTCTGTGATCCTGCACGCCTACAACCAGATCAAAGAGAAGGGTGCGGTAAAGCTATTCAGATCGCATAATCCGGATTACAAGGACGGTGAGCAAATACGTGACTTTGTGTATGTACAGGATGTGGTAAAGATGTGTACCTGGCTAATGGAGCACCGACCAACTAATGGCTTGTACAACGTGGGGTCAGGAGAGGCGCGGACCTTTAAGGACCTGGTTCAGGCGTTGTTCGCTACCCTGGGTCTTTCTCCATCAATTGAATATATCGATACGCCAGAAGATATAAGGGACAAATACCAGTACTTTACAGAGGCCGACATGGGCAAGATGAGAGCGGCAGGATATACTGAGCCGTTCTATTCACTTGAAGAAGGAATCAGGGAATATGTCGACGGGTATTTAGAGAAAGGTTCCTATTTTTAATAAAAAAACAGATATGGGTAAGCTTATAAAGATCATCGCCGCTAGTGCGATCGCATTAGCCTTTACAATTCCTTCTTTTGCGCAGAGCGGGACGGTGTATGGTAAGAAGTTCAAGACCAAGAATGCCTATCCGGCAACCGAACTTTCCAGCAGAATGGGAGACAAGGAAAAGCTGGAGAATGTAGTAGTAGAGGGAGAGATCTCCGAGGTTTGCCAGGCTGAGGGATGCTGGATGAAGCTGAAGAACAGTGCCGGCGAGAACATCTTTATTAAGTTCAAAGACCATGCATTCCTGATCCCTAAAGATCTTGCAGGGCATAAGGCATATGTAAGCGGGACAGCAAGCAGAAAGACGGTATCAGTAGAAGACCAGAAGCACTATGCAGAAGATGCAGGGAAGACCGATGATGAAATAGCCAAGATCACCGCGCCGAAGGTTGAGCTGAGAGTTGATGCAACAGGAGTGATTATTGATTAGAATTGACCGTAGTTGTTTGGAGTAGATAGTTGCTCGCAGATAGTATTCTTCAAATAAAGAAAGCAGGCCATGAGCCTGCTTTCTTGTGTGGAGTATTGTCCATTTTATCTTACCAGCATCACTTCGCCTTTATCCTCATAGAAGTTGCCGTCTGAGCATTTGTATTTGATGTAGTAAAAGTACGTTCCCATATCTTGTGGCTTTCCGTTGAACGTGCCGTCCCATCCATTGAATTCATCACCTGAATTAAATACTACCTGTCCCCACCTGTTCTGAACCCGGAAGGCGGTAATCTGGTGGGTACCCACAGTAATTGCCCTGAACAAGTCATTCTTACCATCATTATTTGGTGTGAAAGCGTTCGGGAAGAAGATATTGCAGCATGGCTTAGCCTCGATCAGGACACTATCGCTGGCAGTACAGTTGAAGCGATTAGTGACATACAACGTGACATAGCGGGTGAAGTCTATTACTCCAGAATCTACGTCTGAGTGACTGGCTCCGAAGTACTGGCTTGGCTCCCATCTGTAGCTATTGCCAATGTCGTACGGGCCTCTGAACTCTACTGTGTCTCCGGTGCATATATTGTTCTTACTGATAGTAATTGATGCATCGGGGAGTTCATGGATGAGGATAGTATCAAAAAACGGCAGAGAGTTACATGTTTCATCTGTGGCCTTTACATCCAGCACCTTGAGTCCGGGAGTATTCCACTTGATTCCATAAGGGCCTGCGGTAGGTGAGCCATAAATCACCTCGCCTCCGGCAAATCCCTTCCAGTCATACACATCGATACCTGTAGTAGAATGCTTCACCGCGATATTTACTACTTCGCCCTGGCACGCCTCATCCTGAAGATCGAGGGTGAATACGGGCGCTAGCCTTACTGGTACGTCTAAGAAAGCCTCAGGACCTTTGCAGCCATCATTATCAACCGTCAGTCTTACTCTTTGTATACCTGCCGAATCGAACCGGATTGAAAGGGGGCCTCGTCCGGCGCCGTCTTCTATGGTAGCTCCCTTTGGCAGGGTCCACAAGAAGTTGGCAGTAGTGAGGGCATTACCAAAATAAGTAAGCGTCATTGTATCATACTGGCATACGTAGGGCTTGCTGGCGAGGATCAGTGCGTTTGGCACATAGCTAACATTTACCACAACGGGGATGCGGTCACTTTCGCAACCAGCGACTGTCTGACTGACGTACCAGGTAAACGTTCCCTGGGCATTGGTAGTTGGAGTTGGCACAACCGGAGTTCCGACACCGCCAGAGGGCACGGAATACCACCGGATATTCTGACCGAGAGCACTGAGCGGAGACGCTTCATCTCCCTGGCAGTAACCTACGGGAGATTCTACTATTGGCGGTGCAGGCTTTGGTGCGACGCTAATAGTGACCGCTGATCTTGGGCTCTCGCAATTGGTGATTGTCTGAGATACGTAATAGGTGAAGGTTCCGAACTGAGTAGTATTGATAACCGGTGGCGAAGCGGAAGGGATGCCACCAGTTGGTACCGTGTACCACAGGAGGTTCTTTCCGTGCACTGCTATGCTGTCGAATGGATCACCCTCACAATAGACAATGATCGGAGCGACAATAGGCTTAGGCGGTGTTGGGTTTACAAGAAGTGGCACCACAGTTCCACCGGAAGTATCCGGCGGGAAGCCAGGACAGGTATTGATCAGTACATAGACTGTATAATACCCATTCGATGACGCCTGTATGTTCGGGAAATTGAGCACCGAAGAGGTGTCGTAGCTTCCATTTGGCAACTTCCACAGGAAGGTGGGGTTAAAGCCCTGAGCCGTTGCGGCCAGAGTGACGGAGTCGCCGGAGCAATAAACGCCGCCACCCGTTGCCGTTGGTGCATATAAGATCTCTACAAGGTAGTCTTCTGTCTCCCCATTTGTATAAGTAGTGTTGCATGGGTTAATACTACCACCCGGAGTACCACTCTCCAGGATCACCCTCATCCCTGTGACGCCTGTTGCAGCACTGGCGGGGACGGTGAGGTTCCCTGTAAATGCAGCCATTGGGCTGACGGTAAGCGGGGAGGCGGCAACTCTTTCTGTGGTTTCGAAAGTGCCATTCATATTGTAGTCAATAAAGATGGCTATCCCATAAGTGAGGTTGGTTGTGTTGCAATTAAGTGCCTGAATCGAAAAAGGTGTGGGCGTGTTCTTGTTGATCCTGATAGGCGCCCCACCAGTGAAGTTTGAATACATACCTGCCATACTTCCGGGGCCGGGGGCGGAGACTCCGCATGTGGATGCATTGCTGAAGGCGCCGACAGTGACATTTGAAATATCGTCATTAAGACTCGAAGATGCATTAGAAGCGCAGTAACAGGGAGCAATAGATGCCAGGTTTATTATGTTGGAGGTATCTGAAGACCCGCTATTGCTGCAAATGACATAGGCTCTATACTGAGTAGGCATACCCTGGGAGGTAACCGCATAATAAGCACTGGTGGCATTAGGAATGTTGGACCAGTTGGTGCAAGTGGTCTTCTTCTGCCACTGAATAGAAATACCGGTTGCAAGCGTATAGTTAAAAAGACCTAATGTAGTGGGACAGGTAGACGATATGGACGCGTTTCCTGCGGATGGTGCGCCAGCACACGGGCCTAATGGCGTAAACCTGAACTTGATATTAGGACGGTAGTTGGAATTGTCTAAAGTGGGGACTGAGGGGCATGCTATTGTTACATCATTCCAAAAGTAGAGCATTGACTGTGGTTCAGCTGTAAACTCAACAGTACCAGAGTTATTCCAGTTTGGGACGACCAAATCCCAGCACAACTCAAGCAAAATGTTGTCCTGATCATTCCAAATAAAAGGTGTTGTGAACAAGAAACTATTCCATCCGAGCGTAGGCATAAAATTTACGTTATTGTATACTGTCGTAAATGGTCCAGGGTCATACGCAGTAAGAGTTGCACCCGCATAATGCTTTATTCTTATGGAATAGTTGGGCATTGCGTAAAGGGGCAGTGCCGTTGTGTTGAACTGGATCTGATCAAGTATTTGCGGCCCGGTGATACCAGCCGCATTTATTTCCGATTTCTTATAAAGAATCTGAAGACGCGAATTCCTATAGTAGACACTCGAGGGCGAAGGGATAGTTGAAGCCGTTGAACCAGTTCCTAAGCCGATCTGCACAGTGACCTGGGCGTCCGAAAGAATAGATGAAAAAACGGCAATAAGCAACACCAAACAGGTAACAATTCTCTTCATAAGTGGGTAATTATTCAATTAACTGATGATAAGGGACTTGTGTTTGATCGGACACGGATGTCGGAAACAAGCCACCAAGCCAATTATTATAGACGGGTGGCGGCACCGAAACGTTGGGTAAAAATCCAAAAAAAGTTAAGTACCTGGGGATGGCAAAGATAGAATAATTAAGATAGTATGATATGTCGGTTTTCTATTTAAGTACGACCAATCTGGTCGTTTTTCGTGAGGACCCGGATGACACCACGCATAAATATGTACCGGGCAACAGGGAGACGGTAGAAAGCTCCATCGCGTGCTGATTGGCTGAAACAGACCGTTCAAGCTGCTTCTGGCCGGTTATGGAGTAAACTGTTACAGATACCGAACCCGCTTTGGCAAACTCATTTTGCCAGCTTACGTAAACAACATTACTGGCCGGGTTTGGATATACCTCAACCCCGCCGCCAGAAGACGCAACATCGTCAACTGAACTGACCACGAGATCCTGCTTATATATGAAAACTCCGCCGGTGATATTACCCAATACCATTTCGTACCAGCCGTCGCCATCAAGGTCTGCAATGGCAGGGGCACTCCTGAAGCCTGAGAATTTGCCCAGCAGTGCATTTATATTTGAATAGGCCGAATCCACCTGGATGTATGGGGTTGTAACATTTCCATTCTCAAAGCCGCGGAACTTGTACAGGGTGCCGGAATTGCTTCCCATGAGGATGAAATCGACACCCGTGTTATCCATCTTACCAATGTATGGCGCGCTAAAACCAGAGAATTTGTTCTGAGGATCGGCTTTTGCGAGCCCGAGCCTGCTGGACTGATGCTGTAACTTAAGATCATTCGTACCGACATTCTGGTAATAGGCCAGCCATCCTGTTTCGCCCCCGATCAGGAGGTCTTTTCTGCCGTCCTTATTGATATCGTAGATGAAGGGAGTGGCCGTCCTGAACGAATCAATGTTATTGTTGTTGACATCCTTTAAGATCGGCTCAGTCAATTGCCACTGGGGCTGGACATTGCCGGAGGAGGCGACATTCTTATAGAAGGAAATGGTGCCATCAATATGCCCGACAACAAGATCGTCCTTGCCATCGTTGTCGAGGTCGCCAACGGCAGGGTATGCCCCGGCGACGTTGAGCGCGTGAATGCCAAGGAAATCGGTGGTTTGCTGCGTAAAGGATAAGTTATTGCCAACGCTTGTGTTTTCGTAATAGGCTATCCTGGCCCTTAGCGGACCCACGCCCTGAAAGAAACCATCGCTACCCACAAACAGATCTGGCTTGCCGTCTTTGTTGTAGTCGTATATCATGGGGTGCGCACCAGTGCCCATATCGATGGCTTTGTCGACGAAAAAGCTGTCGCTCTGATAAGTGTATACCGGGTTGCTTGGGGTACCAGTGTTCTTGTAGTATGCTATACAGCTGTAGTTCTCGGAATTGCCTGCAGAGTTAGGAGCGATGAGAATATCCTGCTTAGCATCCTGATCAACATCCAGCCAGAAAGCAGCGGGGAAGACATCCTTATGAAAGACATGTCCGCCTGTCTTCCAACTAGTGTCCTGAGCGATGATCGTGTCTATGGGGTAGTTGTAATCATTCTTGCCGTTGGTGAGATATTGAATTTTCGTGTAGGAGACACCACCATTCAGGTAGTCGTAATCGTCGTCGCCATCCATGTCGAGCAGACACAAAGTGTTTCCGGTGTGGGTGGTTTTGAGCGGTGGAATGATGGGCTGTGACTGAGGGCAATCTATGCCAAGCGTCTGCAACATAACTCCGCCCTGGTAAACCTTACCCCAGCAGCCATCCTTCTTATTAATCAGGATACTATCGCACGGAAGGCCGTCCTCCACCTGATAGTTTTTATAGAAAGCAATGTGGCCTCCGCTGAAAGCAAAAGCAAAGAAGTCGAGGTCGCCATCGCCGTCGATGTCCATAATGGCTGGTATGTCGCTGTTTGGCTCTACGTAGGCATTAACGTCGCCGACGGGAGGACTGGATACCCAGTATATTTTATCAATGAAAATGTTGTTACCTCCCCGGCTAGTTGCCTTGAAAATGAGCCGGAGCGAGTCAGAAACCATGGAAGCGGGCATAGGAAAGGTGTAGTTGTACCATCCGTTGCCAGATTTAGTATCGGGCAGATTGATGGAACGGGAACGGGCGACACCGCCGAGGTATGCTGCATTGTTGAGCGTAGCATCGTAACTAAGGTAGACACCGACGCTATCCGCATTGCCTGAGAAATTGTTATCCCTATATATCCAGAAGCTGACCATGCCATTCTTGCCAAGGCCGTTGGATTTCCTGATCTTTCTTGATACAAGGAGGGCGGTATTACCAGAAGGTATATTGGCGCTGTTGAACCGCGTCATGCCGCTGCCGGATGCAGGTATGGTAGTTGGGTTTGTGCCCGAGGTTTCGCGGCTCCAGCCCGTGCCAGATGTAATCCAGCCGTAGGGAGGAAAGGAAGCGTTGTCGAAGTCTTCGCTATTGGGAGTGAGCGGGCTGTAAAGCAGCTCGGTGTAGTACGTGAAATTCAGCTCATTATTGTTGTAGTAGCCCCTGTAAACACTGAAGCCGCCCACCCCGCGATGGAAGAGATCGGGGATGTTGTCGCAATTGTAATCTTCCAGCTTAAGGTAGGTGGAGACATACCTGTAGCCGTACTTGACAGGGAAATTGCGCTCATATTGCTGACGGTACTTATAGACAGGGTTGCCGGGAGTGCCATAGTTGATGTAGGTCTTGACCTGGACAGACCCCTTCTCATAAATCACGAGGTCTTTCACACCATCGTTATTCAGATCGCCCATGGCAAACTGGGGAGTATTGAACCCACCGGAGAACGCCATCGTCTTTTCCACTCCATTCGCTATTACCTTAAAGGCAGTATCTGGTTTGAAGACCTCTCCCTGGCCCTGGGCAATGGCCTGTGCTGTAAGTAATGAACAGATGGTAACAGGTAGGAATGAACGGAAAAGCCTCATGGAAGTAATTTATTGATGCTGACTACTCTAAAGACACCAAAGTTACGTTATCGGTTGGATTCGTATTTTCTTAATGGGGAGCCGGGTTCCTTGAGGAAATGCTTGTAAATGAGGCTGTCGGCGAGGGAGGGGAAGAGCTTGTTGAGCCAGACGGTGAGCTTGCCCTGGGTGGTCATGACGATGGACCTTCTTCGCCTTTCTGCAGCGTCTAATATTCTCCGTGCACATTCTTCGGCGCTCATCAGCTTGCTCTCCTCGAGGGGTGTTTCTTCCTGGGTGCTGCCATCGGCGGTGCGGGCGACGTTGCGGATATTGGATGAGGTGAAGCCGGGGCTGACCCACATGATGTGGGTGCCGGTGTGGAGCAACTCGGTTCGGAGCGCTTCCATGAAGCCCTGCATGGCAAACTTGGATGAGGAGTAACCGGTGCGGCCGGGAAGGCCTCTGTAGCCTGCTATGCTTGAGACACCTATGACGATGCCTTTGTTCCTTATTATTGAAGGCAGGGCGAATTTGGTGCAATAGACAGTGCCCCAGAAGTTAATGTCCATTAGTTCGCGGATGACATTCAGGTCGGCGTCTTCGAAGAGGGCGCGCATGGTGATGCCCGCATTATTGATGAGGACGTCTACCCTGCCCCATTTGTTGAGAATGGCTGAAATGAAAGCCTGGCATTGATCCTCTTTACTTACGTCTGCCTTCAGGACGAGCAGATCGTTGCTGACGGGGAAAACCTGCTGCAGTTTTTCGATGTTCCTGGCGCAGATGGCCACTTTGGCGCCCCTGCTCAGTGCCTCATGCGCTAATGCCTTGCCTATGCCGGAGGAAGCGCCGGTGATGGCGATTATCTTATCCTTGAAAAGAGACATTCATCTGGTTTTGAAAGGCTAATGTACCGTGGTTTGGCGGTTTAATAAAACTGCAGTCAACCACTTTGGAGGAGCAGTGCACATCCGGTGCAGAAGGCAGGCAGAGCCGTTGCAAAGCCCTTGCAGATCCATGCTTACTCCGAATTTACCCCGTATTTAGCCCGTATATACCCCGTATATACTCCGTAGACCCGTACCGGACGCACCCTAGAGGCAGGGAGACGCGCTGTAGCACAGGGAGAAAAGATATTGGAGAAGGCTGAGGGATTGGGAGAGCAGTTACCTGAAAAGAAGAGAAACACGCCGCCGGAAATTTGTACACATAGGGTTGATAAGTACTGAAAGAGGCGGCTATATATTAAGGCACAATATTTTTAACTTCACTAAAACCAAAACAATTAATTGAATTTCAGAATGAAAGTAATGATCATCATGGGTTCCCAGAGCGACGAGGGAATAATGAAAGAAGGCCAAAACTGGCTAAACTGGTTCGGAATAGAGAATGAAATGGTGGTGGCGTCGGCCCACCGAAATCCTGACAAAGTGAGGGAGCTAATGGTAACCGCCAAGGACAAAGGATTTGGCGTAGTGATAGCAGCGGCAGGGATGGCAGCGGCCTTACCCGGAGTTTGTGCGGCATACACTTCGCTGCCTGTTTTAGGAGTTCCGTTGGACGGCGGCCTACCCGGTGGGATAGACGCGCTGTATAGTATAATTCAGATGCCTGCGGGATTGCCTGTGGGTACCCTTGCAGTGGGCAAAGCTGGTGCCCGTAATGCAGCCGCCCTGGCTGCCAGAATTCTTGCGTTAAGCGACCCGGCAATTGCTGCTAAAGTGGAAGAGTTTAAGCAAAAGGAGTACAAGATCTGATGCTGCGACTTAACACGACCATAACTGTGTAACTGGCTCTTTATCCTTAAATTAGATAAACTATAAATGAAAGCACATTGACAGAAGCCATCATTAACCTTGAGACGGTCAACCCGATAGAATTCTTCGGTATTAACAATAGTAAGTTTGATATATTAAAGCGCAAGTTCCCTTTACTCAAAATCCTTTCGCGCGGATCTCAGGTGAAACTCTCCGGGCAGCCGGATGAGGTAGCAACAGCACAAGGCAAGATCTCCCAGGTCATTAAATACCTTGAGCGAAATGGTCATCTGTCTGAAAATTACTTTGCCCGCATCCTTGGGGATGAAGAGCAGGGAGAAGCACCGGTGGAAGACGCCAACGTAAACAACGACATACTGGTATTTGGCCCTAACGGTAAGGTGATAAGAGCGAAGACGGCTAACCAGAAAGCTATGGCAGCCGTGACGGAGAAGAATGATATTATCTTCGCGATCGGTCCGGCGGGTACGGGTAAAACGTATACTGCGGTAGCACTGGCTGTGAGGGCACTTAAGAATAAAGCAGTAAGAAAGATCATACTGACCCGTCCTGCGGTGGAAGCTGGTGAGAGCCTGGGCTTTCTTCCCGGGGACCTGAAGGAGAAGATCGACCCGTACCTGCGCCCGCTGTATGATGCGCTGGATGATATGATACCCAGTGATAAGTTGAGCTATTACATGGCTAACAGGATCATTGAGATTGCACCACTGGCTTACATGCGTGGACGTACGCTTGACAATGCGTTTATCATACTGGATGAGGCGCAGAACTCTACGGACCTGCAACTTAAGATGTTCCTGACACGTATTGGTGCATCTGCGAAAGCGATCATTACGGGTGACCTTACACAGGTGGACCTACCGAAGAACCAAAAGTCGGGATTGGGTAAGGCGACGAAGATATTGAGGAATATAGACGGCATAGCGCATATCATGCTTGATGAGAGCGATGTGGTGCGTCACCGTCTTGTAAAACATATCATCAGGGCGTACGACCGTGAGCAGGAGCGTGAAGAGGCATACATAGAGCAGAAAGAACAGGAAAGACAGCAAGAGCGGGAAAGGCTTAAATCATAATTAAAAGTGAAATTGAGATAACGAGAAGTGCCGGCATTTTTGCTGGCACTTTCTTTATTTGGTTAGGGTGACAAGCAGATTGAGTTACTATAACAAAGAATGGATATGTGCAGCAGACTGGTATTTATCTTGGCCCTGATTTTTACTTCCTATTTCAGTTTTGCGCAGGAACACCGGCATACAGTACCTGACTATAGAGAGATAGAGACCCTTACCAACGACAGGGGTTCGGCATTCTACTACCCTGAGCTTTTCAAACGATATGCAGCGAATGATACGGAGCTTACGCTAAGAGACTATCGCCTGTTGTACTATGGATATTTCTTCCAGGATAACTATACACCATTTTACCGCACGCCGGAAGCAGATAGTGTGAGGCTGCTGCTGGGGGACAAAGACCACCTGACAAATGAAGAGTGGGAAGAGGTGATCCGGCTGAGTCACGTGAACCTCCGGAACAATCCGTTTGATCTGAAAGGGCTGAACATAGTGTGGGTGGCGCACCGACATACGGGTGACAGCGCAACTGCAAGGCTGTACTTTGACAAGCTGAAGAAGCTCGTGCAGACGATACTCTCAACGGGAGACGGTCTATCCGAAGCGACGGCGTTTCACATACTCAACGTGTCTCATGAATATGACATCATCAATATACTGGGATATGAGTACGGGGGAAATCAGAACCTCACTGACAAGAAATGTGACTACCTGTCTCTAAAGGTAAATGACGATAACTTATCGGGGCTGTACTTTGACGTGAACCAGATATTTGAGGGGTATAAGAAGAACATGTATACTAAAGAACCATAAGCATATTCTCCAAATGAAAAGCGAAGAGAGAAGCTCTGATGACAGGGGTATTCTCTCTTCGCTTTTGTATTTGTGCTTGCCAACCTGTGTCGTATAAATGTATTGCGAGAGGCTGCTTCGTCGTACCTCTTCGCAGTGACGTTCAGTGGGAGTTAATTCTTCTGTGTCAGGCTTCTGAAGACGTCTTCGAGGGACTGGCTCTCAGCCTGAATGGTGTTTATATTGATGTCCTGATCTATCGCCCATTTCATCACTTCCTTCCTTAGCTCGTCAGGTTTGGACGTATATAGCTTCCACTTTTTATTACCCATATCTTCGACTTTCTTCACGTTCCGGAGCCTGGCGAGGATAGATTGATCAACAGAAGATTCGAAGCTCACAATCACTGCCCCATCCGTGGATTTCGTCTGCTGCAGCGCTTCGATTGAATCGTCGGCAACCAGTTTTCCTCCGCTGATGATAATAACCCTGTTGCACATTGCCTGTACTTCCTGCATGATATGTGTGGAAAGCAGGACTGTCTTTTCTTTCCCTATCCTTATGATCAGATCTCTTATTTCTACGATCTGGTTAGGATCGAGGCCAGACGTTGGCTCATCTAAAATCAGTACCTCCGGATTATGCAGCATGGCCTGGGCAAGTCCTACCCGCTGCTTATAGCCCTTACTGAGCATGCCGATCTTCTTATGAGCTTCTTTGTTCAGTCCTGTGAGGGTAATCATTTCTTCGATGCGTTCTTTGGCCTTCCCCAGTTTGTGAATACCAGCCGTGAACTCAAGGTACTCCCTTACATACATTTCATGATAAAGGGGATTAGCTTCAGGCAGGTACCCTACCCTTTTCCTCACTTCCATCGGCTGCTCCTGAATGTCGAATCCGGAGACCATTGCAGTGCCATCTGTGGGCGGCAAATAGCCGGTGATCATCTTCATTGTGGTACTCTTGCCTGCACCGTTAGGCCCAAGGAAACCAACTATTTCGCCTTTTTTAAGCTCAAAGGAAATATGATCTACAGCAAGCTGAGTACCGTAAACCTTAGTAAGGGAAGCTACTTTTATAGACATGCGGGCAAAGCTACTGATTTGCAGTGTTGTTTAAATGTCAAAAACAAAACAGAGGTTGGCAACCTACCCGAGTTGAACACTAAAAGAAGAAGGGCCACCACACTGGCAGCCCTACTCATTCTTATTAGAAAAGAGAATTACTTGAATCCTATGAAATTGCAGGTTCTCTTACTGCCGGTGGACACGTCGAATACCTCCTCAAAATAAGCAGTAAGCCTGTTCGCATTGATATCAGCCTTGGTATATTTCCGATAGTCGCCGGAAGACTGCTCCTTAAATATGAGCTCCGTACCAGTAACAGTGCCTACCAGTGTGTCAGTTATCCTGCTATGGTCGACAAATGTTACTTCGTTAGGCTCTTTGCTCATCCATATTTCTACCGTGTCACGGAGAGGTATATTGCCAGGGCAGGTGTAGTGGCCTATGAACCGGCCGACAAACTTGGTGCCTGCCTTTATCTCACATTCCGTTCCTTCGTAGCCTGTAGGACAGCGGCAAAAACCATCTGCACAGGAACCGCCATTCTTACATTTCAGATCAAGGCATGCATCCTTCTCGCAGGAAGTGTAAAGAACCGTGCTCGTTATTCCGAAAAAAGCAATAGCAGTGATCATTGTGTGCTTCCAAAGCTTCATCTATCGTAGAATTATTTGGCCTAAAATACAAAAATTATTAAGGAAGTAAAGTACTGCACCCATTTTTAGTTTTGAAATGCATTCCACCCCTGGGCTGTCAACCTATGCTTATTGCCCTGCTTTGTCAGCAGGACCGGATCTTCGCCTTCGCCGGTGATATAACCTATTACACTCACCTGATCATTCTTAATGATCTTTTCGTAGTCTTCCTGGGGTATTGTAAAGAGCAGCTCGTAATCCTCACCGCCACTTAGGGCACAGGTAGTAGGATCTATACCAAACTCGAGAGCCATGCTTCTTGCTTCTTCATGCACCGGTATTTTTTCTTCGTGTATGACACACCCTACCTTGCTCTGGTTGCATATATGCAGCAGCTCGGAGCTGAGACCGTCGCTGACGTCTATCATGCTCGTAGGGACTATGCTCTGCTCCCTGAGCCACTCCACAACCTCAGCACGAGGCTCGGGTTTCAGGATCCGGCCGACTATGTAAGCCTTTTGTTCAAGATCGGGCTGCACGCCAGGTGTTTCGAGGTATATCTTTTTCTCCCGTTCAAGCAACTGTAATCCGAGATAAGCACCGCCGAGATCTCCCGTCACACAAACCAGGTCATTCTTCTTTGCTCCTGAACGAGTAACAAACTGATCCTGATCCACTTCCCCGATGGCCGTGACACTTATGACAAATCCTTTCTGGGAGCTGCAGGTGTCACCACCCACGAGGTCTACATGGAACCTTTCGCAAGCTGCGTACACTCCGGAATAGAATTCATCCAGCGCCTCAACAGAAAACCTGTTGGAGAGGCCCAGGCTCAGGGTGATGTGAGTTGGAGTCGCAAACATTGCATAGATGTCTGAAAGATTTACTGCCACTGCCTTATACCCTAGATGCTTTAAAGGGGTGTACATAAGATCGAAATGTACGCCTTCGATCAACATATCAGTGGTGATGACTGTTTGTTTGCCAAAGGTGTCAATTACTGCGGCATCATCGCCTACGCTGAGGAGGGTCCCGGCCTGGGAGGTTTCATTATCCCTCGTTAAGTGTTCAATCAAACCGAACTCACCCAATGAAGCTATTTCTGTTCTTTTTTCCGTCATAAGTTCTTTTGTTAGCCCAGGCTTTCTCCTTTGTTCTTTATCTGGAGCAGCATCTCCTCGTGTATCAATCCATTTGTGGCGAGGGTTTCTTTATCAAAAACACTGTAGGCTTCACCGCTAAAGTTGCTTACCCGTCCCCCCGCTTCTTCAACTATCAGGTATCCTGCAGCTACGTCCCAGGGGCTCAGGTTATACTCCCAGAAGCCGTCGAACCTGCCACAAGCGACCCAGCAAAGGTCTATAGCCGCTGACCCGAGTCGCCTTACAGGAAGACCTTGTAATATGAACCGCTCAAATACCTTGATCGGGTGCTCCATAGTCTTTGGCCACTTATAAGGAAAACCAGTTACGAGACAGGCAGTCTTGAAATTTGTTTTCTTTGAAACGCTAATCGGGATATTGTTTAAAGTTGCTCCTTTACCCCGCTCCGCAAAGAAGAACTCATTCATCATAGGGTTATAAACCGCTCCTAAGATGAGCTCTTTATTATGAGTCAATCCTATACTGACGCAGCAAATGGGAATGCCATGGGCAAAGTTGACGGTGCCGTCAATCGGGTCGATGATCCACTGGTAAGGTGAGTCCATGAAAAGTTCACCAACCTCTTCGCTGATGATGTGATGATCAGGGAAATGAGACTTGATGATCTCGATGATCTTAGTTTCCGCCTTGGTATCTACTTCCGTCACAAGGTTGTTGATCCCTTCCTTGTTGCCTATAGTAAACGTTCCCTGGAAGTAGTGCCTGATGATATTTCCTGCTTCCGTGGCCGCCTCAATCAGTACGTCTTTATAACTGGTCATGCTAAAGTTTTAATTCGTTCCCCAGATAATAGTCAATCACCTTTAGCTTAAAAATCAGGTCGTATTTGGCGCTTAACAAGTTTGCTTCGGAAATGAACTGAGTGTTTTGAGTCGTAAGATATTCAACTGTGTTGGTAAGGCCAAGCTCATATCTTTTTTGGGCGAGATCAAATGCCCTTTGTGCAGCCAGCTCAGCCCGCTCCGCAGCACGGTACTTTTGTATGGCATTTACCGCCTCATTATAAGCTTTGTACACATCCTGCTTCAGATTCAGCTCCGCCTGGTACTTGTTCAGCTCACTGGATAAGACGTTTATTTTTGCCTGCCGGACATTGTACTGCGCCTGCCACCCATTGAATATGGGAATATTTAGCCCAAGGGAGATGGTTTGCCTGAAGTTATTATCAAGCTGGTCGTTAAGTGCAATCCTTCTGGTAGTATACTGGAACGTTGGCTGGTACACCTGAAGGGTATCAGCTCCGCCGATGCCGACTGCCCCTGTGGGCTGATAACCCGTTTGCTGAAAGCCTGTCACCTCCGTATATGTAGTCGCGTAATTAGTTCCAAACTGCGCATTGAGACCGAGCTGTGGCCATAAGGCACCTTTTGAGGCGGAAAGTCTCTTCTGAGCGGCAAGCATCTTCAGCTCGCTGCTCCTGATCGTTCCAAAATGCTTAGCTGCCTCGGCGTAAACGATTTCAGGATCGGAAGCGCTCAAGCCCGCAAGATCCGAGGCGCTAATCTCAGGTGCCTGAATGTCGAACGGAGTTGCAAAGTCAAGGTTTAGTAAGGCTTTGATATCGAGAAGAGAACTATTATAAGTGCTTATGGCGGTTATGAGATTGGCGCTGTCGCTTGCAAGCTGAGACTCGAGCTGCGCGGCATTCAACTCTGGAAGGCGACCTGCGTTTACAAACTGACGCGTCTGCCGGAGCTGGGCTTTCGACAGCTCCACCTGCTTTTCATTGACCCTGATCTGTTCCTTTGCCAGCAAGGCCCTCAGAAATCCGGTAGCCACATTGAGTGAAACGTCATCCTTCAGCTGGTCCAGGTCTGCCTTTGCAGCCTCCAGGCTATAGCTATTTGCCCTGATGTTATTTCTTTTCTGGAACCAGCCGAACAAGAGCACATCTCCCGTACCCCCTGCACTCAGGAAATCATAGCTTCCTGCCACAAACTGATTGGTAGTGGGATCAACCGAACGTCCGTAGCTGCGACCATAAGATGTATTAGCGTTGACACTGGGAATTTGCGAAAGCTGACTTTGCTTAAGCGTAAGACGGGCGAGACGTTCATTCAGCTCGTTCTGCTTGACTGAGATATTATGATCTAGGGCATACTGAACAGAACGCTGGAGGGTCCAGATGTCGGTTTGTTGGGCAGCGGTACAGAGATACAATAACGTAAAGGCGACAGTAAACAGTTGACGCATGGGCGCAAAAATAATGATATTATATCAGCGCCAACTATTGTTTCCATGGAGGACCATACCTGGGGTAATAACTACACACGGTCGCCAGGTCCTGCCCTCTTTGCGAGTCCGGGGACCTCAACTTCAGGCTGTGCTCCTTCTTCTCCTTCCACCTGGATGGGCAGGATGATAGTCTGGGGCTGATTGCCGTTCTGAACAGAGGCCAGATATTGAGTATACCCGCCGAACTGTGACATCATCTGGAAGCCGGCCTTAGTAAGCTCCAGTTTACCGGCCTTACCAAACCCTATAGTCGGGCTGACCCAACCAGATCCGGTAAGCACGTCCCAAATGCGCTGGCTTTCATTTTGAGGAAGTACGATCCTGGCCTTTTCAAAGATGTCCTTGTGAAGGTCCAGCGCATTCTTATTTGCGTTTTCGAAAAGTACCTTCAGCACCATATCGAATACGTTTTTGTCCAGTTCTGAGCGTTCGGCAGGCGTAGCAGGAGAAAGCATTATTTGCTTAGCTTTTTTCTTGTTGATCCTGATGTTCTTTCCTTTCATAATACCATTCTTTTAGGGTTAAATAATGGTTATGCATTATGGCTGTGACTAACAGTTCTTATGCCTTCGCATAGTATAGTCCAAAAACTGTGCCCTTTACTTTGCAGGCATATCAGACTCAGTATGAATCGTTAATAAATTATATTAAGAGGATTGGTGTACCAGGCTCTATAGAGGGGGCTAAAACGTAAAAGGGCCCTGTGTTGAGCCCCCTTATTGACGACATACTACCTTGATCAGTTCGCCTGTGGAACGGAATGAAATGCGATCCTGTTCCCTTCAGTATCGGTTATAACGGCCATAAACCCATAGTCAGGAGAAATCTCTGTTTTAGGAACAGCAATTTTACCACCGGCTGCCTCTACCCTATCCAGCACTCTCTGGACGTCGGGATTGGCGTTCAAATAGATCAAAGGGCCGTCCGTGGCAGACGGCGTGTGAAAGCCACCGCTGGTTACAATAGCACCCCCTACTCCGGTCATATCTTCCAGGGGAAACATCCTCATCTGAATGTTTTCCAGGTCCATGGGTATCATCTTCATCTCCAGGATGTGTTCATAGAATTTCTGGGCCCTGGCCAAGTCCTTTGCCGGTATCTCAAACCAGCTAATAGCATTCTTTTGCATCGTACTTTTATTTTGAGGAGATAAAGTACGACAAGCGCAGTTGTGAAAAAACAGTAAGGGCTCTTTTTTACAGAGCCCTTACAAACCAGGTATTTAAGCATGGTACGTTTTACCAGCGCTTAGAACGGTTGTTGCTGTTATTGAATCGCTTTCTTGCAGGCTGGGGAAATGTAACTACCGCGTTGGGTCTTTCCACAACTTCCTTTCCCTTTGGAGCCCTTATCTGTACAAGACCGGTATGAGAAGCAGGATAAGGATGCGAAGTAACCACGGGAATCTGCAGCCCTATAAGTTTCTGAATGCCCTTTAAATAATCCAGCTCCTCAGAATCGCAAAAGGTGTAAGCTACACCGCTTGCACCGGCTCTGCCGGTTCTGCCTATCCTGTGGACATACGTTTCAGGAACTTCAGGAATCTCAAAGTTGATGACATGCGACAATGCCTCGACGTCTATACCTCTTGCCGCGATATCTGTAGCGACAAGGACCCGTGTTGTACCGGATTTGAAGTTTCCTAAGGCGCGCTGCCTTGCTCCCTGTGATTTGTTACCGTGGATAGCCTCTGCATGAATGCCAATTTTATTCAGGTCCTTTGCGACCTTATCGGCGCCGTGCTTGGTTCGGGTAAAAACAAGCGCGCTCGCTATAGCCTTGTCGCTGAGGATGTGACTGAGCAACTGCTTCTTATCCTTTTTATCAACCATGTAGATAGACTGCTGAATGGCCTCGACTGTGCTGGATACAGGAGTTACTTCTACCTTTTCTGCATTGTGCAGAATAGTGTCGGCGAGCTTCTGTATCTCGGGTGGCATGGTAGCGGAGAAGAAAAGTGTCTGCCGCTGCTTTGGTAGCTTGGCTACTACCTTCTTCACGTCATGAATAAAGCCCATGTCAAGCATGCGATCTGCCTCGTCCAGGACAAAAATGCTCAGGTCCTGAAGATGAATAAACTTCTGGGTCATCAGGTCCAGTAGTCGTCCGGGTGTTGCAATGAGCACATCCACCCCTGCCCTCAGGGCGTGAGTCTGGGCTCCCTGGGGAACACCTCCGAAGATCACCGTGTGACGAACGTTCAAGTGCTTGCCATAAGCTGCGAAGCTCTCACCTATCTGTATAGCTAATTCCCTGGTTGGGGTAAGTATCAGGCACTTTATTGGGTGAGGTCCTCGTTCGCGCGGCTCCCTGCTTAGCAGTTGAAGTATCGGTAAGGCGAATGCTGCGGTCTTTCCGGTGCCCGTCTGGGCGCAACCCAGCAGGTCTTTCTCAGCTAAAACGATAGGAATAGCCTCTTTTTGTATAGGCGTAGGATTGGTATATCCTTCAGCGGCCAGTGCCTTGAGCAGTGGCTCGGAAAGGTTTAATTCTTTAAATGTCATTATTGGTTAATGGGCTGGAGATTACTAAAAGGTAAGAACTCAGCGGTTATAAGAAGGCACAAAGATAGGACTATAAATGCAGATAAAAGCTTATAGTTAAGCATTTTAACTATTGCAACACATTGCCTTCCGAGATGGCATCGTTTTTACAACCTATACTGGTAATAGTTTACTATAACACAGTTACTTGCGATATTGATAGGCGGAGAAGACTAAACTACAGACAATGAAGATCAACAAGCCAAATGCACCAAAGAACAGGGGTCGCTCAGTGAAGGAGGACCTGCAGCGGCTGGATGAGGCCGGTATCAATCTCGGGACTTCCAGCGATGAAAACTCAGACTCTGAAAAGGAGAAAGACATTCCCGACACAAAAAAGCAGCAGCAAACAGGAGACACTACAAGGTCGGATAGAAGGTTGTAGGATAAATTCCAATGGAGAAATTCCAAATCCCAATGAAGAAATTCCAAATCCAGTGAGGAAATTCTATATCCCAATGGAGAAATTCCAAAGCCCAGGTGAGACACTAGAGGATGATGAAAACTTTGCCTCCCTCCGCCTCCACTTTATAGACCTTAATTGCCTCCTTTGCAGGGCCGGCTTTTACATGCCCACTAAGTACATCAAACTGGCTGCCGTGCCAGGGACACTGCACCGTTCCACAGATCATTGCCCCACCAGCAAGAGAGCCACCCCTATGGGTACAACGGTCGTCAAAGGCTGTATAGCCCTCTTCTGTTCGTCCAAGCACGATCCTTATGTCTCCAACCCTGACAAGCTTCATCTGGTTGATTTTCAGCTCATCAGCATGCGCCACCGGAACCCTGCCTTTGCTTTGGGCTGATGAAGTTTCTGTCCATTTACCCGCATCAGCATACCTGATGTCTACGCCGATCTGGTTCCTGTAGACAAGAGTACCCCCGAGCCACCCGGACACGGTAAGTAGTATTACCCCTATCAGTTCTATGCCGAGCACGAGGAGGTAGCTGGTGTCCTCTCCCCTCCGCATGACCCATGCACAGGCGAACAGGATAAGCACTGTTACATTCAGGAGCCCGTGCTTTACACCGCGCTTCCTGGCAGAGCTTTCAGGAGGAATAGTGTAGATAAAGTCAACGATGCCCGGAACGGCAGCTGCCAACCCGGCAACAATTCCCGCAACTATTAAATAACCAGCAACAAGGAGGAAGTCCTCCTTATTCAGCAGGTATCCCACAGCATCAGCCAGGAACCCTCCCACCAGAAAGGCTATTGGGAAAGCCACAAGAATAGGATGGATCGGATGCGACCTGAAATGAGCCCTGCTTTTCATGATAATGTTGAATGATCAATCATTACCATAAAAAGCGGACCTACGCCTCGTTGCTGGTTGCTCGTTGTGCGTTGATCGAGTCTAACGTCTAACAACGAGCAACGAACAACTAACTGTTACCGATTGTAGTTAATATCGATGTTGTCATCGGTGGGGGGAGCGTCCAGTTTGTTGGGATCATACCCGCTGCCGGAGCTCCGGTTGGCGCTGTAGCTGCTACCGCTGCTGCGATTAGCATTATAGCCGCTACCGCTGCTACGGTTAGCGCCATAGCTGCTGCCGCTACTGCGATTGGAGTTGTAGCCACCGCTACCGGTACGGTTTGAGTTGAAGCCGCCTGGTCTTTTCTGGAAAGACCTGTTGCCTCCACCACCGCCGCGGTTGTTGTTAGCCTTATTACTCTTGGCCTCCTTTACGCTGATGATGGTGCCCATAAAGTAAGTGGCATCCAGATTGTCAATTGCATCATACGCGCTAAACTTCTCATCCATCTCCACGAAGCCAAACCCTTTGGGAAGGCCGGTGGCGCTGTCGATGATGATCTTTACGGAGTTGATCTTGCCAAATTCAGAGAATGCGTCTGAGAGATTTTGTTCGGTGGTTTCAGGGCTTAGATTGCCGACGAAGAGATTCATAAAAGAGGATAGTTTTAAAATAATTCAGTTCCGAACCAGGAAACAGGAAAAATCCTATCCTTTTGTTTTCAGGTCTGAAAGAACATTCAAGATAGAACTATAAATGGATTCCGCAAAATAGAGCGCAGAGGAAGTCGGAATATAACTCAGGTTTAACGGCAAGCTTTTTTTACCTTTCCTGCAAAGTACCAGATATGAAAGAAAACCTTAAAGAGATTCGTATAGGAAAAGGGCTTGGGACGCTAACCTTCGGCAATACGCGCCAGCAGGTAAAAGCGATGCTCGGCGAGCCAACCGATATAGAGAAGTATTCTCTGTCGGACACGGATGACGACAGTACGGAATCCTGGCATTACGATGAACTTGATCTTTCACTCTCCTTTGACGAAGAGAACGACTGGAAACTAAGCAGCATAGCGGTAAGCAGTGAGGAGTATACCCTGGAAGGCATATCGCTGATCGGGAGGAAGAAGCCTGACGTGCTCGCAGAATTTGAAAAACGGCAGTGGGGCGCGCCTGAAGAAGACGAAGAGATACGAGAAGACGACCCTAATAACTGCCTGATGCACATTGATAAATCCAGCATGAGCCTCTGGTTTGAGAACGACGAGCTGACAGAGCTCCAGATCGGACCTTTTTATAAGAACGACGGCATACTATGGCCTGAGAGCTAAACTGGACTGACAACGCTTCGGCGGCGGCCTTTATTTTCTCAAACTAACTCATTGAGACTGTTCCTTTCATATCTGATAGTTATCTGCTTCGTGCTGACCGCGGCAGGCTGCAGAACGACAAGAGTACATGGATGCGGATGCGGCATGATCGAGCGGACCAGATAGGACAGCAATCTTTCTATAGATCATCTTGCAGTTCGTGGCTGGACAGTGGTAACGAAGGATCCGGCTTTGCGGGTAGCACTGCAGAAGAGAGATCTTCGGGAATAGCTACTTCCTCTGCCGTATGCTTCTTTCGCCTGGAGGTCTTAGCCTTTGTGTAGAGTATATACAACACATAGTTACGGACAGCTTGCGTGGGGCTATCCTGATCGCCATAGGCTGTCGAAGCCAGATTGGTGTGCAGTATCCTGA
>CAMPJV010000004.1 GCA_946886975.1 uncultured Taibaiella sp.
CAGGCGTATACGCAGTAGATGTTGTGTACACTGCTACGCAGCAATAAATCAGCCCTTTTACTCCTACCAATACAAAAGCTCCCAATTGCGGGGAGCTTTTGACTTTATAGAGGAGTCCCATCCCGACCTCAGATGTAGAGCTCCATCGGGACAAATGGTAATAAAAACGTACCTTTCGATAGCCCAATCGGAGAAAAATGAAACTACTAGCTTATTCAGGAATTATCGTATTCATCATATCGACTCTTATGATTTCGAATGGGTACTCTCAGCCGGCCATCCAATGGGCGAAATGTTACGGCGGGACAGGTGATGACAAGGCACACAGTATTGATAAAGGATGGGGAGGAGGGTATGTCATTGCCGGAAGCCAATATAGCTGCCAACACGGACAGCACGACATGTCAGTAATAAAGGTGGACAACTCCGGCAATGTAAGCTGGTCTAAATGTTATGGAGGCGGAGGTGTCGACATTGCATATTCCATACTGCGAATAAAGGGAGAAACCGACAGCGGGTATATAGTAGCGGGTACAACCTTATCGAACGATGGTGATGTAACTGGCAACCATGGCTTTCACGATGTCTGGGTCATCAAAACAGATGCGAGCGGAAACCTTATGTGGCAAAAAACGTTGGGCGGATCGGCAAACGACGTCGCCTGGTCAATTAAACAAACAAGGGACGGAGGCTTTATAGTGGCTTCCGAGACAGAGTCTAACGACGGAGATGTATCGGGAAACCATGGTATGAGAGACTACTGGATAGTAAAACTGGATAAGACGGGAAATATCATGTGGGAAAAGGCATACGGAGGCTCGCTCGATGAATATCCCCTCTCCATTGACGTAACAAATGACGGCGGCTTTATTGTAGCCGGCTCGGCAACTTCCTCCGATGGAGACGTCTCCAGCATTCTTGGCATGGCTGATTACTGGCTTGTGAAACTGGATAGCGTTGGCACAATACAATGGGAGAAATCCTACAGTGGGTTTGGTATAGATTATGCAACTTCTGTAGTTCAAACTAAGGACAGCGGCTATGTGATCAGCGGACAGTCCAGCTACAATCCGAACAATGACGGCAAGTTTCATAGCGTCATAAAGATTGACAAATATGGCGCCATACAATGGAGTGCGAAACCTGGAAGAACACTTGATGCTATACAGACAACCAGTGGGGACTATGTTTCGATACATAGTGACACAAGCGGGTACGTTGTGAATAAGATGAACAATAACGGCATTCAAAGCTGGAGCAAATCGATGGGCGGCTCGGTGGGGGAAGTGCCAGAGGATATTCTGCAGACAGATGACGGAGGATATGCAATAGCTGGTTACACTGGTTCTAACGACGGCGACGTGACAGGCAACCATGGTTCATGGGATTTCTGGGTAGTAAAGCTTGCACCTGACCCTACAGAAGTGAGAGCTCTGGAGACAGGGGGCGCAATACGACTTTACCCGAATCCGGCAGGAAATGAGATCCATTTCTCCAAGAAGGTAAATGTAAGACTGTTAAGTATTTCCGGACAACTATTGGATGAGCAGGAAAATGTAGATGGGCTCAATATCTCCAGCCACGCAGCGGGACTCTATTTTGCTGTTTTCTATAATAAATGGGGGCATATAATACAAAGCGCTAAACTCGTAAAAGAATAAACCACCCTGGTAATACACGTACAGGGCTGTACAAGATCGTCTACCCTCCCTCAGGGGCACGGCATAATCATAGCCCTTCTATTCTCTTTCGCGGTTGGGGTCGCCTTCGTTTCTGAGGTCCCTTTTCGTTTTGCGCGTCTGCAGCTCTGTTTGAAGGCGACTTGCTTTTTGTCGCGCTTCATCATCAGATCCGGCGTCGATGATCGCCCATAGCTTTTCCCCTGTTGTCTCTTCGGACAGATTTTCACTGGCGGGAGTAGTCTGGTCCGCCGGGCGGACAGATCTAATCTCCTTATGATCGAACTCCACTCTGTACTTAGCCATAAGATCTGTTTAAAGGAATAAGGGCAAAAAGAACGTGCCAATGCTTCGAATTTTGAATGTTGGATTTTGAATGTTGAATGGGATACTGGCTTGGTTTTTATAATATATGTTAGCAAGAGAGAATAACTTCTAACCCAATAAAAACAACGTTATGGCACGTAAGTATTCAAAAGGTTCCTCTGACAAGGTGGAGGAGGTAATGCACGAAATGAAAGAAGGTAAGCTGAGGAGTGGCTCGGGCAAGAAGGTGACGAGCAGAAAGCAGGCTGTGGCTATCGGCTTGTCGGAAGCGAGGAAGGAAGGTGAGAAAGTGCCTCGCAAAAAGAGCGGCAGTAAGAAGAGCGCCGGGGGTGCTAAGAAAACGGCGTCGAAGAAAAGCACTGCCACTAAGAAGACCGCAAGTAAGAAGAGTTCCGGCGGAAGTAAGAAATCTGCTTCGAAAAAGGCCACAGCTTCAAAGAAAACAGCAAGTAAGAAAAGTACGAGCTCGAAGAAGACCGCAAGCAAGAAGACGGCAACTAAGAAGACGGCAAGCAAAAAGAGTGCAGGCAGCAAGAAGACCGCGACCAGGAAAGCGGCGAGCAAGAAGAGCAGCGGAGCTTCTAAAAGGACTGCCAGCAAGAAAAGCAGCGGTGGCAGCAAAAAGACAGCAAGCAAGAAGAGCACGTCTCGCAGCAAGAAGAGCGCAGGCAGGAAGAGCTCTTAGCCAAGTAAAAAGTAGTGAGTCAATAGTCCATAGCAGCTAGTATAGAACGCTATATCACAGAAGTATACAACCCCCGCCTTAAGAATGGCGGGGGCTTTTTGTGTCAGCAGATGGGCGGGAGGCGATTGTTTTAGGAGCTTTTATTAATTTGCAGAGGTGCAGGTAAATGAGGCAATAAGCAAGCTGACCAAGTTCCGCTCAGTCGACAAGTATGAAGCTTTTCATGAGATACTACCTGCTGTGATCCACACCACCACTGAGCAGAAAGAAATAGTCTGTGATATACTAGACAGATGCTGCACGGCACTACTGCAACTGCTGCGCCTTCCTAAAAGACCGACCAAGCCCGTGATGAAGAAGGTGCTGGTGATGTGCATGGATGACATATCTATTGCCCCTGTGGATGGCGAGAACAAGGAATTCGGCTACCAGCTTGGCTGGTACCTGGCGGAGAAGGTGGCGGTGAACCTGAGAAAGGGAACGGAGAAAAAGGTGTGGGGGTACTGGCACATAGACGGAGAGGAAGTGAAGGCGCCGATAAGGCCGAGGATATCGGGGAAGAGCAGCAGGAAGAAGGCGGAGGAGGAGGAGGTTGTGGAGGTGACTGCGATAGTGATCCGGTAGTGTTTTAATGTGCAAATGTGTAGATGTGCAGATGTGCAAATTGTATGGAGACCTCCAGATGGTTATGGCATTATATTTTGTGGGGTTTGTGAGCCGATGTGCTTAAAATCCTTCTTATGAAAAAGAGTCTTTTCGTTCTGCTGATAATCACTTCTCTGAATATTTCCTGTACTATGGATGGGGCTGACAACCCAGGCAACTCGGCCGAAAGCCCTGAGGGTACGGGGCCTGCGAATCCTCCATCTCAGACGGACGTGACGGAACAGATGCATGCCCCGGTGATCAATGTGGACACAACGACAACAGATACGGCACGGTAAGGGGGGCATCCTTATTACTGATTTAAGCAGCGCGAAAGTTGTAATAACTAAAGCGGTTGTTAAGCACGTGCAAAACCGGCGTTAATCAGGGCCGGACTTTTGTAAAGAGAAATATCCCGATTCATCTTTGTAAGGTTAAGTGTGATAAGAACAGGCGGTTATGAACAAAGCCGGACACCTGTAACCCTATTCGCGGCTATTTACTAATTTCAGGAAAAGGAAGAAGAAAGGAGCCAAACCTAAGACCCATGGACATCATTCAAAGAGATAAAAAATACTTCCTTCAACTAGCGAATGGCGAACTGGAACTTACGGAACAGCAGGTAAAAAAGCGGGTGGAACGTGGCGACAAACTGCATGAATACCTGAAGAAGCTGGAACAAGAAGAACCACAGACACCGGCCAGAGAAGCCGCCCCCAAGACTGCACAATCGTTCATTACATCAGGCAAGTACTTTGACAACCTGATACGTGAGTTTGAACAGATATACAGGGTAAGCGACGAGAAGGAAGATGCGGCGGAAAAGCTGATCCGCTTCTGCAAGAACGCCATCAATAAGCTGCACCACGACAGGAAGAACCCTAAGACGGACCATGTTGTAATAGATTACTATATCCTTTCATGGTCGAGGGTGATATCATTTATTCAGTCGCTATCGGAAACTGAACCGGAGGCTGATGCTGAGAAGGAAGTTGCGACCATTGAAGATAAAACACCATCGCAACCGGTAAACCTTACCAAACAACTGCTGATCATTCAACTGATGCAGGCAGATGGGCTCTTTCCGATAAGTGATGCGCTGCAGGGAGTGAATCAGGAGGACGTGATGAGGCTGGTTGCGGGTATATTGAATGCTGACATAGAAACGGTGAAGGAGGCAATGCAGACCTCTTCTACCATATTGCTGAAGCGCGACATAACCCCCGAGAACAAGGAAGAGCGGATAAAGATGCTGGAGGAGGTGGAGGTACATTTCGAGGAACTACCCTACTCTAATATCGTGAGCAGGATCAAGGTGTTGCTGAAGGTGTACCGGGAGCTTTGATTGACAATTAATATCTGTTTGGAATATAAGCTGATGCCAGACCCTGTTGAAGGTCTGGCATCCGCCTTTTTTATGTGCGCCTTGCTGCCGGAGACACCCCATCGAGCCGCAAGTGACAAGGCCGGCTGATAGTGAGGAACTGCATAGCAGAAGGCAGGCAGAGCCATAGCAGAAGCGTACTGACTCCGTACTGACTCCGTATTGACTCCGTATTGACTCCGTATGAGAGGCTATCCAGAGCCGGTGGAACGCGTGGAGAGAAGGCGTAGGGGAGAAGGGGAAAGCGCAGGAAGCTTGACTGTAAGTTGTATTTTTCGGGCGTATAAAGACTGAGGATGGGTAAGAAAAGATCAGGGTTCCGGCCTGTGAAGTTTATTCTAAAATGGCTGTTGCTTCTGCTGATAGCCTCGATGGTGTATGTGGTGATCTGTAAGTGGGTAATGCCACCTATAACCATCACCCAAATATCATCGGTGATGAGCGGACATGGGATGAAGAGAGACTATGTGGAATGGGGGGAGCTATCTCCCAACCTTAAGCTGGCTGCTATTGCCAGTGAAGATCAGCTATTCCCGGACCATCAGGGGTTTGACTGGAAGGCCATTGAAAAGAGCATGGACGACAAGCCTGCAAGAAAGAAGAAGAAAAGAGCCAAGGGAGCGGCAGCAAGCACTATAAGTCAGCAGGTGGCCAAGAACGTCTTCTTATGGCAAGGGAGCGGATGGGGAAGGTATGTGCGGAAAGCTCCGGAGGCCTTCTATACCGCCATGATTGAACTGGTGTGGGGTAAGCAACGCATACTGGAGGTGTACCTGAACGTGATAGAAACCGGTCCCGGGATCTTTGGTGCGGAGGCCGCGGCAAGGGCATATTTTAATAAGCCGGCAGCGCAGCTCACCAGGCAGGAGGCTGCGATGATCATTGCGTGTCTGCCCAATCCTAAGAAGTTTACTGTAAAGCCCGTTAGCCGGAGAGTGAGCTGGAGAACGCCGGGGATACTGAAGCAGATGCGTTTTATAGAAGGAGACCCGGAGGTGCGGGTGCTGGTGAAGTAGTGGCAAAGCCTGCTGAAAAGTAGATGTATATGGCATAGTATTTTTCTGTTATCAGTAAACACGACAGATGCTTCAAATTAAAACACTACTGGCAGGGGCCTTTGTGGCATTGGCGCTCAGCGCCTGCGGATCGAACCAGGGGGAGGATACGGGAGCGAGTACGCCGATTGACTCAACAAATATGCAGGGTACTGCTCCGGCTACCTATGGCGGTGAGAACCCTGCAAATTACCAGGACACGGTATTGGAAAACTCCAGTGACACCGGGACGAAGATTTCCACCGGCCCTGACGATAGCCAACCTAACCGATAATACCAAAAACCTGAACGAGATGAAACCAGTGAAAATAATGTTGACTCTTGTGCTGGCACTCAGCCTGGGCGCCTGCGGAGACATGGGCAACAACACCAATGAAGACCACAGTCAATATATCGACAGCTCCGGCGTGAACGCAGACAACAGCGGCAACCCTAATTCGACAGATGCGCCGATGAGAAACACCTACGACACCGACTCCATGACATCTACGAGCGGGCCAGATAATGCAGCTCCTAAGAGCAGCTCGCTGGACTCGACTGTTAGTACGCAACCGCGGAGGTAAGGGCTTATAAAACAAGGAAACCCCTGCTTGTACATTTAGTGTATTCAAGCAGGGGTTTCTTATGAATGTTTTTCTTTGAAAGATCCTATGAGTAGCGACGCTTGTTGCGCAGGCGAGCTTCCCTTTCCATGTTCATACCTTTGAGCATGCCATAGGTGAGGAACGCTATGATCAAGAGAAGTGCTACAACGCTTAGGCTATTAAGCAGTACGTGTGAGATAGATGAGTATTCCATAGAGTGAGGTGTTATTGCGTTCTTTTACCTATTTACAAAGAATGTACCATGGGGTAGTTATATAGGTGGAGAAGGAGTAATAGGTAGGAGCGGCGGGAGTGGGTATTGTAAATCAGACTATTAGGATAGGAGCATTGATGAGGGATCGCCCATTCAAGACTTGGGTAAGGGATATGGATGTATGGCAATGGGTGCTAATATCCACAGTATTAACGAAACAACCACCCCTGTTGAGGTGGTTGCTAAAGAAGATTGTTGCACATTTATGAAGCCCGGCCTGACCCGGAAGCAGCCGTACATGGCTATTGTTAGCGGACGACGAGGAACTGCTTTGTTTCCTGAGCCCCGGAGGTAGTTAACTTAAGGAAATAGGTACCAGAGGGAAGGTCCTGAACAGTAATCGCCTGCTGGATGATGTTTCCGGAACCACTTAGCTGCTTAACCACCCTGCCGCGGACATCGTAGACAGCGATAGTGTATTGTTCATTGCCGCCGAGCTGAACCCTGACATTGAGGGATTGATTAGCGGGCTGAGGATAGAGCACCATCTGCAAAGCAGCTTGTGGAAAGCGGTTGACAGAAGCAGGGTTGAACGACTCGTAGTAATAGCGATGTATAAAGTCATTCGTTGTAAGTATCCATGAGCTTGTAGCAGGATCCCATGACTGGGAGAAGTAAGTAAGCGGCTGACCGAAAGAATTGTAGGTCCACTGTAGTCTTACTTCATTGACGAAAGCATTCAGTGTGGCGTTCCAATATTCTGAGACATCGCTCATCTTACTATGGGCAGTATTGTAGGCGAAGGTGTGCTTTCTGACAGCTGTCCAAAGATTGTTCGTCCAATCGTATTCAGTTTCAGTGAGCACATCCAATCCGTTGTAGGTATATTCATACTTCTTCACGTACTTCCATGTAATGTCGAACTCCTGAACGATATACGTGGTCATCTGATTGGCCATGTTGTAGGTGAAGAAGTGCTTTGACTCGTCGGTCCAGGGATTTGGGAATGGGTAAATGCGATCAAGCCTCTCCAGGACATTGTTGTTTGCATCATAGTTAAACTTCATCTCATAAGCAGTAGAGTTCATTTCCTTGACCCTATTGGCAGCATCGAATACATTTCTATAGATAACATGGTCCATCCAGTTGCCTCCGGACTTTATCTGGAAGACGGTTGAATCGAGATGTGTCTGATCGTTATTGTAGTTGTAGAGGAACCTTGCTGAATCGCGCCACGTAGAATTGGAAACTCTCCATGTTCTACAGGTATATATATCTACTTTATTGGTCTCATTAAACTCCTGCTTACGATGAAACTGGTTGCGGTATGCATTTATGGCCGGATTGAACAGGTAGGTATAACTTTCGTCGAAGCTGACAAAGTTGTCGTTGAAATCGTCCGTACTTAATTGGCCTCCCCTACCAAAGGAGTAGGAGTAGGTGATCGAATCTACCGGAACGAAAGCAGAACCGTCGAAAACGAGATAAGTCTGAGCTATTATCCGGGACTGGTTACTGCCAACTACATTTCCAGCGCTGCCCGATCCATAATGAGGAAAGATATTAGGCACACTAATACCTGTTGACTTGGCCAAGGCAACAGAAGGAAGAACAAGAAGCGCAAGCAAGCAGGAGTATATATTCTTCATGATCGTTATTTAAGGTTAACGAATCTGTTCAGTCTTTAAATTTAAGATATTTTCCTTTCAATATAAAAGGGTATGACATCTATTTGACCATTGCATGACATGAAAATGACAATAGTCTACCTAGTTAATGCTATAACCGTCCTTGCTAACAGTGGGTTAATACATTGTAAAACACTGGTTAAGCTCAAGTGAAATAGACGTTAACCAGGATGCTCAGCATCAAGCGGCAACCTGTTCCGGTGCATCTTTGAGATAAGAAAGCGACCCATGTATTTCATCAACAATGCCCTATCTAAAATCATCATATACCTAAGCCTGCTTTCCTGTATTGTTCTGGCCGTGAACTACTAAATCCTCTCCCCTATGAAACGTAAGATCAGCTTCATTTTAACTGTTATTCTGCTTCACACCTACCTGGCATTAGCCATTTTGGTCACTCTTTTTAGGTTCAGGCCGGACAAATGGATGCTTAAGAGGCCCGGCAGTTTAAGAATCAGGAAGACTCAACCTTCAATGGAGTGACACACCGACTTAGCGGGCACAGGACACGATCAACAGCTACTACTAGACATCGCCTATGCCCTAACCAAGTAAACCTCAATCATCATGGAACATTTTAGATTTGCAGTTTGCATCGTTTTACCAGGAACAACATCCTCAGACGTTGTAAAGGCAGCAATGACTCATAGAGTTCACATAATAGACAAAGAACCCTTCGACATCTCCAGGGATTACAATGATTTTCCCGTGGCGGAAACGCTGGAGAACGGAGCAAGAATATTTCCGCTATTTGTTTTGCCGGGAGATTCCATTCTGGTGGACGATAACATTTCTATGAATGATGCGCTCAGCAGGATCTGCGAACTAAATCACGGCACGCTTCAAAAATAACACAAACCAAAGGGTATGGTATTTATAACTGATTGGCTGAACATATATAAATATCAATGGCGGCGGAAGCCAAACTGTGGGATGTTATTATAATAGGCGGCGGACCTGCGGGACTGAGCGCCGCCATGGTACTGGCAAGAAGCAGGCGCCAGGTGCTGATTTTTGACGCAGGAAACCAGCGAAACCTAAAATCTCATGGGCTTCATAATTTCATAACCCGCGACGGTATCCTCCCTCCAGACTTTCTTGACCTGGCTCACCAGCAGCTTGGCAACTATATACAGTCATTCATAAAGCGCAATATTACTGAGGTTTCAAAGATGAAGGATGGAGGCTTTATCATAAAGGACGAGCGCAACAAAGAATACCATTGCAAGAAACTATTACTGGCTACAGGCGTGGAGGACAACATACCCGAAGTGGAGGGGATGAAAGAGCTATGGGGATGCGCTGTGTTCCACTGTCCTTTTTGCGACGGATATGAATGTAAAGAAAGCCATATTGGTCTCTATGCTAAGAAGCATAGCGGCTACGGAATGGCCCTTGCGCTAAAGTCTCTGAGCCAGAAAGTAACCTTGTTCACAGACGGAAGCTTTTACCTTAAGTCGGTACAACGCCAGCAATTGATAAAAAAGGGGGTTGCCATAGTGACCCGACGGCTCGCCCACCTGAGACATGAAGACGGCAAACTCATATCAGTAGTGTTGGTGACGGGCGAGGAAATCAACTGTGATTATCTGTTTACCCATCACGGACTGAAAGTAAACAGCAGGCTGCTAGAACAAATAGGATGTAGATGTACGCCAAAGGGAGCCGCCATAACTAACAGACACCAGCAGACCAATATAAAAGGAGTGTATGTTGCGGGGGATGCCTCGATAGACATGCACTTTGTAATCGTGGCCTCAGCTGAGGGAGTAAAAGCTGCGGTAGCCATTCACAATGACCTGCTGGAAGAGGAGAACAGAGAAGCACTCAGTGTGAAAGACAGCTAAAGCCATTCGGGGTTTGTTAGCTTTACTGACGAAACCTCCCTGATGCGGATCATCACAAGAACGGTGTGGCTGCTTTCCATAGTAAGTTTCCTTACTGATATCGCCAGTGAGATGCTTTACCCCATCATGCCATTATATCTGCAAAGCATTAATTTCTCAATTGTGCTGATCGGTGTACTTGAAGGCGTAGCAGAAGCGACAGCCGGGCTAAGCAAAGGTTATTTTGGAAAGATGTCTGACATGACAGGGAAGCGACTGCCCTTTGTACAATGGGGCTACTTTCTCAGTGCGTTATCAAAACCAATGATGGCAGTCTTTACATACGTGTGGTGGGTGTTTGCCGCTCGTACACTAGACCGGCTCGGCAAGGGACTGAGAACAGGTGCGAGGGATGCAATGCTATCTGATGAAGCAACGGCTCAAACCAAAGGAAGGATATTCGGCTTTCACAGGTCTCTGGATACATTTGGGGCAGTTGCTGGTCCAGCCATAGCATTGCTGTATCTCTACTATAATCCGGGCGAGTACGTAACACTGTTTCTGCTGGCCTTTGCTCCGGGACTGCTTGCAATTGCCATTACGTTTCTGCTAAAAGACAGATCAGGCGCCAAACGTTCGGAAGGACGAAGCTCCTTCTTCGCGTTTATCAGGTATTTCCGGGAAAGCCCTGGTACTTATAAGAAACTGGTCTTCGGTTTGCTTGCTTTTGCGCTTATCAATAGCTCCGATGTATTCCTGCTCCTGAAGATAAAGGAAAGCGGAGCGAGTGACACGAGTGCCATTGGCAGTTATATATTTTATAATATGGTCTATGCCTTATGTTCTTATCCCTTAGGCATTCTTGCGGACCGGATCGGACTTAAGCGAGTGTTCATATCAGGACTGGCTATCTTTTGTGTTGTCTACTTTACAATGGCATTTACCCACACTCTGGCTGGCTTTGTATTGGCGTTCACGCTTTATGGCATTTATGCTGCAGCTACAGAAGGCATCGCAAAGGCCTGGATAACTAACGTCGTCCCTAAAGGCCAGACGGCCACTGCCATTGGAACCTACACGGCGTTTCAAAGTATTTGCGCATTGTTCGCAAGCAGCTTTACCGGCTTTTTATGGTTTAAATTCGGAGCCTCCTTTGCGCTGTTGGCAACGGGAGGAATATCCCTGTTCATTATTCTGTATTTCCTGATGGGCGTACCCTATGAAGTCAAAAGGGATGCAAAACTTCTATCATAGAACCAGCCTAAAACGGTTGACTGGTTTGCCTATCAAGAAAAAGGTCGCAGGGTAATTGTTTTTTACTATTTTTCATGAATTAGCGGATATTATATCTGCTATGAGGTAGTAAACCAATAGATTATAATTATCTTTGCAAGCCAAATTTGATCCAGACAGTGAGACCCGTTTATATTACTCGTCTTTCGAAATATTTACCCAATGAACCGATAGCGAATGACGAGATGGAGAAAGTGCTTGGAATGGTAAATGGAAAGCCGTCCAAAGCTCGTGCTCTCGTTTTACGGAACAATGGAATTAAGTCACGTTACTACGCTTTTCGTGATGGGAAACCCACGCACACCAATGCCCAGCTTGCAGCCCTTGCAATCAAAGCCTTATTTGACGAACAACTGCCCATAGAAAAACTGGAACTGATCACTGCTGGTACTACTTCACCTGAACAAATACTACCCTCTCACGCCGCTATGGTGCATGGAGAGCTTGGCACCCATCCTGTGGAACTCATTTCCGCGACCGGAGCATGTTGCTCCAGCATTCAGGGTATGAAATATGCCTTCATGGCCGTGGGAAGTGGACTGACCGAAGTTGCCGCTAGCGTAGGCTCGGAACGGCTGTCAAGCTGGATGCACGCATCTCGCTTTGAACCTGAGGCTGAAAATCTAAAAAAGCTTGAAGAGAACCCTTACATAGCTTTTGAAAAGGACTTCCTACGGTGGATGCTAAGCGATGGTGCAGCAGCCGCTCTGCTACAGGGAGAACCGAATAAAGATGGTATTTCACTAAGGATAGACTGGCTGGAGACAGCCTCATTTGCTAATGAACTGGAAACCTGTATGTATGCAGGAGCCATAAAGAACGAGGACAAGTCACTGACCGGCTGGAACGATCTTGAGATTGGCCGGTGGACTAACGACAGCGTCTTTTCATTGAAACAGGATACCAGATTGCTGGGTGAGAACATCGTTCCCAAAGGCGGAGTCTTCCTGAAGAAGTTGATGGACAAGCATAATCTGACCTCCGACAAGGTAGACTTCTACCTTCCGCATATGTCATCTGAATTCTTCAAGAACCAGATCAAGCAATATCATGCAAGTTTCGGCATGGAAATACCTGATGAGAAGTGGTTCTACAATCTGCCTAAAGTTGGTAATGTCGGCAGCGCGTCTCCTTTGTTAATGCTCGAAGAGATATTCCATAGTGGCAGATTAAAGAAGAACGACCATCTCCTCGTTATGGTTCCTGAGAGTGCGCGTTTCTCATATGCATATATGTATCTTACTGTTGTTTAAACCTACTAGTCATGAAGAATATCCTTGTACTCTACTACTCGCAGAGCGGACAGTTGCGCGATATTTTGGAGCATGCATTAGAGGATATTACAGATAAGGTTGCCATAGATATTGTGCCTATTGAGCCAGTTAAACCATTTCCATGGCCATGGAATGCATACGCTTTTTTTGATGCAATGCCTGAAACAGTCGAGCGGATCCCCCAGCCTGTTCAGCCGATAAACCCCTCCGCCACGCAGAAAGAATATGACCTGGTTATTTTCGGATACCAGCCCTGGTTTCTGAACCCTTCACAACCAATAACGGGGTTCCTCAAAAGTGAGCAGGCGGCGCTCCTCAAGGGAAAGCCTGTTGTTACCGTTATTGGCTGTCGAAACATGTGGCTAAACGCACAGGAACAGGTAAAGCAGGACTTCCAAAGTATTGGAGCGCACCTGGTAGGAAACATAGTGCTATCCGATAGCCATACCAATCTTATTTCTACACTCACTGTTATCCGCTGGTCCTTCACCGGAAAAAAGGAAGCCTCCGGGCTCTTGCCGGCAGCGGGCGTTCAGAATGAAGATATAAACAGTGCAAGCCGCTTCGGACCTGTAATATACAAGCACCTGTCAGCCGGTTCCTTGGGCGAACTACAGAGTGATCTTCTTAATGCCGGTGCCGTGAGCCTCGACCCCGGGCTTGTGTTGCTGGAACAGAGAGGCATAAAGAACTTCAGGTTCTGGGCTAAGTTTATCCGCGAAAAGGGTGGACCCGGAGACCCAAACAGGAAGGGTCGGATACTTCTTTTTAAGCGCCTCCTGCTTACAGCCATCTTTATCCTCTCTCCGCTTTCTTCGCTTTCAGCATTCATTAAGCTTCAGTTGAAGAAGAAGAGCCTTATCAAAGACGTTGAGTATTTCAAAAGTATTTCCTACCAGCAGGGACGGATATAAAGCTTACCTGAGCGTCAGACATTAGAACACCTCCCCAGATGCCTCTCCCTTTGCTAACGTGAGAAATAGATTTACGCTCCCTTGCCGTAATAAGCTATTTCTTCTATTCCCTCACTTGTTTTTGCACCACGATACATACCCGCAGAATTAAAGCAGAAGTCGTGTAGCCCATTCTTGTCCACGGCTATCAGCCCACCCTCTCCGCCAAATCGCTTTAGCTTCTGGTTGACCACGGTGTCACATGCTTCGTGCAATGAGAGTCCTTTGTACTCCATTAGGCAGGAAATATCATAGGCAACTACCGCTCGAAGAAAGTACTCACCATGCCCGGTACACGAAATGGCGCAGGTAGCATTGTTGGCATAAGTACCAGCACCTATTACCGGACTATCTCCTATTCTGCCAAACCTTTTATTGGTCATCCCGCCTGTTGAGGTACCTGCTGCCAGGTTTCCATTTGCATCACATGCCACGGCTCCAATCGTTCCGAATTTATGATCAGTATTAGCTGCCACACCTTTCAAATTATCATCCTTATGATCCAGCTGGTAGAAGTCACTATCCCTGATTGCTATCCACTGGTCGTATCGCTCTTTATTAAAGAAATACTCATCCGGAGCAAACTCCAGTCCCTGGTTCAGCGCAAACTCTCCTGCTCCTTTCCCGCTTAGGAACACGTGTCCTGAATGAAGCATTACCTCCCTCGCAAGCCTTATCGGGTTCTTTATATTCCTTACTCCTGCCACTCCCCCTGCTGACAGGTCTTTGCCATCCATGATAGCTGCGTCCATCTCGTGCAACCCTTTCTTGGTAAAAACAGATCCCCTTCCTGCATTAAAAAGCGGGTTGTCTTCCAGCACCACCATGGCCGCCACAACGGCATCCACAGATGATCCCCCACCTGAAAGCACGTCATACCCAGCCTCAAGTGATTCGTGCAGACTGGTCCTGTATCGTTCCTCAAGTTCTTTACTCATCATGGCAGGTGTTATGTTTCCTGCTCCTCCATGTATCACCAGTGTAATGGCCATTGCTCTATGTTTCTTAGTTGTATTTTATTGTAGATATGCTGCGGTTATCGCCTCTCCTTCACACACCACTTCTATATGTTCCTGCAGAGTTGTCGCTACCGAATGTCCCACTATGTCCGCAGAAACAGGATAGGATTTATGCTTCCTATCCACCAGCACAGCTACTAGTATCCTCTTCAGTTCATAGGATAACACCGACCTGATCCCGTAGAGCAAAGTCTTTCCGCTATTAGCTACGTCGTCTACTATAACTATTGACTTACCTGTAAGATCTTCTTTCAGCTCAGCTGCACTTGCTAACAGATCCTTTTTATTCATCCTGATCGTCAGAACCTCTACCTTGATTTTGCTTATCTCGCCCAGTCTTCTTGCGAGATCTTTCGCCACAGCTATTCCGGAGCCTTCAATGCCTATAAGTGTAATCTCAGTTTCCTTGCTATTGTGCTCCCATATCTCATAGGCCATCCGCCGCAGCTTCCAGTTGATGCGTTCTTTGTTCAGGATAAGTATCTTCTTTGCCATAGTAGTTTTAGTTTGATCTGATTGCTACAACTGGATCTAATTTCGACGCTGCTCTTGCTGGTATATACCCCGCCAGCACGCCTACAAACGCCGAGATGCCAACTCCTACCAGGAAGTTCTTCACCGACAGCGCTATTGGGGTATCAAATCCATAGGTCATTAATAAACTAAGCAGTAAGACTATCACTATTCCTATCATCCCGCCAGTCATGCAAAGCGTAATCGCCTCAACCAGGAACTCCATCAGTATACTTCCGGGCTTTGCACCGATTGCTTTTTTAAGTCCTATGATCTTTGTCCGCTCTTTTACGGTCACAAACATAATATTTGCTATCCCAAATCCTCCTACCAGCAAGGAAAATCCTGCGATCACCCAGCCCACTACGTTGATGGTGCCAAACAATATATCCAGCCGCTCTGTTATCTGGCTAAGCTGGTTTATTGCAAAGTCATTCGGTTGACCCGGCCTCACCTTCCGCTGTCGCCGTAGCGCTCCCTCCACCTCATACTTCAGGTCTTCAAGGCTCTTCCCGGGTCTCGCCTTCACCACCAGGAATGGGTCATAGTTCAGCGACTGGAGGTCAAACATATTGCCAGCGGTATAGTAGGGATAAACCACTCCATGATCAAAGTCAAAGCCAGCCATATTCTGCCCCACCTTTTTCATTACACCTACTACTGCAAGCCGCTTCCCCTTTACTGTAATGTGTTCACCAACAGGATCAATACTGCCGAAAAGGTCCTTCTGCACGGCATCACCGATTACTGTCACCGCGGTACCACCAGCTATCTCTGAGGCACTGAGATATCTGCCGCTCTGGATCTCAATGTTTTGCACTTTATCAAAGTCCTGCATCACTGCATAGCCGGCGATTCCCTCCAGCTCCTGTGCCTCGTGTTTTACGCTCATTCCGTTTACCGGCAGACAAAGTGTTACCAATTCTGCTCCGGGTACGTTCTTCTCTACCGCCCTTACTTCGCTTGGTGTCATACTTGGCCTCCGCAGGAACTCCCACCACTTATACTCTCCTCCTTCATCCATCCAGGGCCACCGGTTTATATAGAGTACATCACTTCCCAGGGTAGACATCTCTTTTTTAATATTCCCTTTCATGCTGTCCAGCACTGTGAGCACGGCAATGATGCAAAATATACCTATTGTGATGCCGAGTAGTGAAAGAAAGGTGCGTAGCTTGTTCACCCTAAGCTCCTGTAAAGCCTGCGAAATACTGGTTATGATTAGCTGCCCCTTGTGAGTCATGCAATAACAAATTTAAACCTTGTTTTGCTGTTCTTTCGTCTTATTTATTCTCTCTTGAGCCGTATGTGGTGTATAATTCTACCTATCACATAGAGCCGGATATGATAAATTTGTCCACCTTAAAGAAAGACCCCTTGCGTTTTGCCATCAGGTTCCTGCTGAAAAATAAAGTCCTCAATTACCCTAATTTCAGAAAGTACCTGACCCTGCGTGTTTCACTTATCCTCGCCCTGAACATGCAGATGACTATTATTAGCTATATGCTTTACCAGCTTACGCATGACGAGCTTTCTCTCGGCTTGCTCGGCCTTGCTGAGGTTATTCCCGCTATCGGCTTCTCTCTTTTCTCCGGCCACTTCGTAGATCAGAAGGAAAAGAGAGGGCTGTTGGTTAAATGCGTCGTGGGCTATCTCCTGCTGTCAGCTTTCTTCCTTACCCTGGCGTTACCGGATACGCAAAGTTCATTAGGAGTCAGTACCGTCACCTGGCTCATCTACGCAGGTGTATTCATCGGTGGTGCCTTGCGGGCGTTTCTGAGTCCTTCCAACTTTGCACTGCTGGGCATGGTAGTCCCAAGGCGCTTGTATGCAAATGCCACTACTTGGAGCAGCACCGCCTGGCAGTCAGGCGCAGTTATCGGGCCGCTCCTTGGTGGTGCAATGATTGCACTCAGTGGCTTCGAAATAAGCCTGTTCAGCGTCTTTCTTGTAGAGGTAGTTTCATTAATAGCGATTCTCATGATCCCTCCTCAAAATATTATCAAGAAGGAGAAAGAGCCAATGATGAAGAGCCTTAGCGAAGGTCTTCGGTTCGTGTTCAACTCTCAGGTCATCCTGGCCGCTTTGGCGCTGGATATGTTCGCTGTCCTCTTTGGAGGTGCGGTCGCCCTGCTCCCCATCTTTGCTGACGACATTCTGAAAGTAGGCGAAGTAGGCTATGGCTGGCTGCGTGCAGCGCCGGGCATTGGTTCCATCATTACTTTGCTCATTCTTTCTTTTGTTCCGCTCAAAAAGAACCCCGGCATCAAGCTCCTCCTCAGCATCGCCGGCTTCGGCATCACCACCATAGTCTTCGGCCTCTCCACTTCCTTTGTCCTATCCTTCGTTATGCTCACCTTAGGCGGCTTGTTCGATGCTGTCAGTGTGGTCATCCGCGGCACTATCCTTCAGCTCTATACTCCGGACGCTATGCGAGGACGGGTGGCAGCCGTCAATACCATGTTCATCAGTTCTTCCAATGAGTTGGGAGCGTTAGAAAGCGGAGTCACGGCACGTCTCATGGGTACCGTTCCTGCAGTAGTGTTCGGAGGGGTTATGACAATGATCGTGGTAGCTGCTACTTATGTCAGGGCACCCATTCTCAAAGTCCTCAAGCTCGATCCTAATGCCAGGGATAAAACATAAAAAACACCGCTCCCAATATTAGTGCGAATGCAACTATATAGTTCCACCTCAGCGGTTCATTGAGCACCAGCACAGCGAATACACAAAACACAACGAGGGAGATAACCTCCTGAACTGTCTTAAGCTGAAACGGACTGTATCCTTCCTGAAGCCCATATCTGTTATTAGCCGGCACCATAAAGAGGTATTCAAAGAAAGCTATCCCCCAGCTGAGCAGTATCAGCTTAAACAGTGGCATGTTCGTGGTGTCTTTCTTCAGGTGCCCATACCATGCATAGGTCATAAAGCAGTTCGACACCAGCAGGCAAACGATAGTTCTCATTCTCTACCCTTCGTTAAAAAAGTAAAGGTATTCTTCCCGAGGCATATCTTTTATACTCATAAAGGCAATAAAATCTATCTGTTATGAGAAGCGACAATAAGAATACCGGACGACAATCAGGAAAAGAGAATAAGGAAAAAACAAAAGTGAGTAGCAACACTCAGGACCTTGATAGGCTTTCCCGCAACGCCGAAAAGGAGCGTACCCGCAAGCCGGGCAGCCAGAGCAATTCATCTAAGCAGGGCAATAACGGCCGTGGCGGAGGAAAATAACACTATTAAATAAGAAAGCCCGTTCAGTTCCGAACGGGCTTACCTTTTTGTTTGTTTTATTCTATTTTCTTGTAGCAGCCTTGTATTTCGCAGCCTGCTCATCGTTTAGCTTCTGCATAAGCGTATTCACTCTGAACTCTTCTATCCCTGCTAAAGTCTTTTCCTTATCCGCACCGCCGCCTGCTTTTATGATCTCGCTTCTGTGAGCAAGAGTTAGGTTCATGTTGTATATGTCTTGCTTTTGGGCATCCGTCAGGCCAACGAGTTTGTCCAGCTCATCTGTTTGCTTTTTTGCAATAGCCTCTGCTGGTTTTACTTCAGCTTTTGCGCTTTCAGCGGCCTTGTCGGCGGTCACCTTCTGGTCTTGTGCATTCACAGAAGTCGCTGTTGCAATGAAAAGGGCCAATACGACTGTAAGTTTTTTCATTATTGCTTGAGTTTTGAATTATCAGAATGAATTTGATGTTCAATATAAGCATTTTATGTCAATAAAAAAAGGGCATCCTTCCGGATGCCCGCTTCTTATACCCTTTCGGTCCTTGTCTTATTAGCCTCATTCCTCATCACCACTACTCCGTCAAACACGTCTATCAGCACTGGTTTTGCCTTGTCTATCTCGCCTCCTATTATCTTTCGGCTAAGCATATTGATTATATCTTTCTGTATTACTCTCTTTAGCGGACGAGCTCCATATTGCGGATCAAAGCCTTTCTGAGACAGGTAGTCCAGGGCGTAGTCCGTGAACTGCAGGTCTATTCCTTGTTCCGCCACTTGCTTCTGCAGGTTCTGAAGCTGAATTTTGATAATTCCTTTTATCTCTTTCCTCATCAGCGGGTGGAACATAATAACGTCGTCCACTCGGTTCAGGAATTCAGGACGCAAGGTCTGTCTCAGCAGGTCCATCACCTGTTCTCTCGTTCCTTCCACTACAGTGTCTATATCTTTCCCTTCCAGGTCTGCAAAGTTCTCCTGTATTATATGGCTGCCCATATTAGAGGTCATAATTATGATAGTGTTCTTGAAGTTCACCACCCTGCCCTTGTTGTCGGTAAGTCTTCCATCGTCCAGCACCTGTAGCAAAACGTTGAATGTATCCGGGTGTGCTTTCTCTATCTCGTCCAGCAGTATCACGGAATAAGGCTTCCGCCTTACGGCCTCGGTCAGCTGGCCGCCTTCTTCATATCCCACATATCCCGGAGGTGCACCCACCAGCCTGCTCACGCTATGCTTCTCCTGGTATTCACTCATGTCTATTCGGGTCATCATACTGTCGTCGTCAAACAACACCTCAGCCAGCGCCTTTGCCAGCTCTGTTTTACCCACACCTGTCGTACCCAGGAATATGAATGATCCTATGGGCCTTCTCGGGTCTTGCAACCCTGCTCTACCTCTTCTTATCGCGTCAGCTACTGCCTCAATAGCCTCCGCCTGGCCTACCACTCTCTTATGCAGTTCTTCCTCCAGGTGCAGTAGCTTCTCTCTTTCGCTTTGCAGCATTCTCTGCACAGGTATACCTGTCGCCTTCGCCACGTTCTCTGCTATATCTTCCGCATCCACTTCTTCTTTCAGTAGACGCTTGCGCTGACTATCCGTCTCATGCAGTTGAGTGGTGTACTCCTTCACTTTCGCCTCTTCTTCCTTCACCTTACCATATCGTATCTCTGCCACCTTGCCATAGTCACCTTCACGCTCGGCCTTCTCTGCTTCCTGCTTCAAGTGTTCTATACTGTTCTTCGCCTGGTTTATCTTGTCCACCAGTTCCTTTTCCTCCAGCCACTTAGCTTTCAGTGTGTCGCGCTCTACGTTCAGTAGCGATATCTCCTGGCTCAGTTGCTTCAGCTTATCTTCATCATTCTCTCGCTTAATAGCTTCTCTTTCTATCTCCAGTTGCCTTATCCTTCTTTCCAGCTCGTCCAGTTCCTCGGGCATGGAGTTCAGCTCCAGTTTCAGCTTCGCCGCACTCTCATCTATCAGATCTATCGCCTTATCCGGCAGGAATCTATCAGTTATATACCTATGCGATAGTTCCACTGCTGCAATAATAGCCTCGTCCTTTATCCTCACCTGGTGGTGGTTCTCATACCTTTCCTTTAGCCCTCGCAAAATGGATATAGCATCTTCCGGTGATGGTTCATCCACCAGCACCTTCTGAAATCTTCTCTCCAGCGCCTTGTCCTTTTCAAAGTACTTCTGGTATTCATTCAATGTGGTCGCACCTATGGCTCTGAGTTCTCCTCTTGCCAATGCGGGCTTCAATATGTTAGCCGCGTCCATTGCTCCTTCCATCGCACCCGCACCTATCAGTGTATGTATCTCGTCTATAAAGAGAATGATCTCGCCGTCACTCTCCGCAACTTCCTTTACTACTCCCTTCAGCCTTTCCTCAAAATCACCTCTGTACTTCGCACCCGCCATCAGCGCACCCATATCAAGACCGTAGATTATCTTGCTCTTCAAGTTGTCGGGCACGTCACCGTTGATGATCCTGTGCGCCAGTCCCTCTACAATTGCTGTCTTACCTACCCCGGGCTCACCTACCAATATCGGGTTGTTCTTCGATCTCCTGGAGAGTATATGCAGCGTCCTTCTTATCTCTTCATCTCTTCCTATCACCGGGTCCAGCTTTCCATCGCTGGCCATCTCGTTCAGGTTCTTACCATATCGCTGTAGCGCATGGTACTGTTGGTCTGTTGTCTGCGATCCAACGGTACTTCCCTTCCTTAGTTCCTTTATAGCAGCCACCAATCCCTTCTCCGTCAGCCCTGCATCCTTCAGTATCTTGGCTGCGTCGTCATTTACTTTTAAGATGCCTATCAGCAGATGTTCAGGAGTAATAAACTCATCCCCGAATTCCTTCAGTACGGCTCCTGCTCTCAATATCACGTTATTCCCCTCCCTGCTGATATTCTGCGCCGGTTCTCCTCCTTGCAGTTTTGGAAGGTTGCTTATCAGTTCCTCAAGCTTCTTCTCTACAAAGCCAATGTTTACATTATTCTTCTTCAGCAGGTATTGTATCGGCCCTTCATTGTCGTTCAGCAATGCCTTCAGCAGGTGAGCCGTTTCAATATTTGGGTTCTCGCTATTAAATGCCAGTTGCTGTGCCTGCTGCAGCAGTTCCTGTGCTTTTATGGTTAAGTTGTTCAGACTCATCTTTCTTTAGTTTTTTGTTTCGGTTTTTTTCCAGTCCCCTCCCCGGCAGTCATGATCTTCCGGCTTGTTACACTGGTACTTTACCCTTCTCCAACAATTAATCCAACCCGTTCTTTCAGTAATTCTGACACAAGAATCCTTCCGTCAATGTCATTTAGACTCAATCCATTACAACTACCTGCATTTATTTCAGGATGAATCAACAATAAATGACGTACTGTCCACCTCCCGCTCTTCTTTGCTTCTGCCCTTCCGGTTCACCTCATCATCCCGGTCCTTTCAATGGCTCTTGAGTGCTTCGTCAGTGCTTTCCATACGGGCCAGATACGGGGTATATACGGGATATATACGGGCTAAATACGGGGTAAATACGGAGTAACAAGGGATCTGCTACGCCTTTGCTACCAATCTCCACCGAAGCTGCACCCTCTCTGCTCCCTCTTTGCTCTTCTCCAGCCTTCTCATTAAAATGCTCCGTCGCAATTGCAAATCCCTCGTTAACAACTTGCAATCCTCCCGTTAACCGGTCCTTTTTTCTTGTCCACTCTCAGCCACCGCCGCATCTTTACATCATCAGGCACGCAAATAGCAAAGCCGTCAATACAGTCTCCATTCTCTCCTTATATAATGTAGAGCCCTTTCTAGGGCTCTTTTCTTTTATATCACCCAATTAGATAATACCGCTATATTTATTGAGAGATAAATGATCACACGGTTCTTCCATACCAGCTGGATTCTGCTAAAAGCCTCCTTCCGCGAGTTAGCGGCCAATGATCCCTTGCGCATGGCCGGGGCCACTGCCTTCTTCAGCACCTTCGCCCTGCCTCCTATCCTCATTATCATTGTCCGCACCCTCGGCCTCATTTCAGATCCGCGCACCATCGGCCGTGGACTTATGGCCAAACTTGGAGACACCGTCGGACCGGAAGGCTCGGGACAGGTATTGGCCACTGTTCGGGGCTTCCGCAACATCCAGAGCGATGGAATGCTTAGTCTCCTCATTTTCGTCTTCCTCCTCTTTGTGGCCACCACCTTGTTCATCGTCATCCAGGGTTCTTTTCACCAGATTTGGAACATCCGCCCGATTCCCAAAAAGAACCTTCGTGCGATGATGCGCTCACGGGTTCACTCCCTCGCCGTCATTCTGCTCATTGGTGTCCTCTTCCTCGCAGTCCTTATCCTCGATGGCGCGCAGGCTGTCCTGGGCAACTACATCTCTTATATCACACCGGCATTTGCCGCTTACGTCAATAGTGCCTTCAACCATATTATATCCATTGCCATTGTTACCATCTGGTTCTTCGTCCTGTTCATCTACCTCCCCGAGGGCCGTCCGCCATGGAGAGATGCGCTTGCAGGCGCCCTTATCACGAGCATTTTGTTCACCGTAGGTAAACTGGTCCTGCGCCTCCTCCTGGTCGAAAGCAACATTGGCGAGCTATACGGCACCGCCGGGGCCTTGGTCCTGCTCCTGCTCTTCGTCTTCTATTCTTCACTCATTCTCTATTTCGGCGCTGCCTTCACCAAGGTTTGGTGCCGCCACCACGGCCGCTCCATTCGCCCTTTGTACAATGCCGAGATAGGTTAACTCCTCATTCTCCGTTTTACCATCCCTCCGCCTTCTCAGATTCCACCCTTTCACCTCCCAATTCGACGGCTAAGATTTAATTTCTTGACAAGTTGGAATAATATTTTTAGATTAATCTAAAATACCTACATTGCACTCGAAATTGTAATTTGATCATGTTCCGGCACCTCCTAACACTATGCTTTATATTGTCTGCATTCCCCTCCTTCTCCCAGGGCACTCTGCGTGGAAAGATCATGGCAAAGGGTGCGCCAATACCCTTCGCTCAGGTAGCTATCCCTGCTCTTTCCGTCGGCACCTCAAGTGATACTTTAGGCTATTTCACACTCCAGGATATTCCCTTCGGATCACATACGCTCACCATATCTTGCATCGGATATACTACTGTTACCCAAACAGTTACCATATATACAGAAACACCCGCTTTAAGCATTATTATCTCAGAAGACCCACACACAATTGACGAGGTAGTAGTAACAGGAACCATGAAGGAGATTAGCCGTATGGACAGTCCAATACCCGTAGAGATCATCACCCCCAGGTTCTTTCAGAAGAACCCCACACCCAGCCTCTTCGAAGCTGTCGGGCTAGTCAACGGTGTCAAACCCCAGCTTAATTGTAATGTGTGTAACACCGGCGACATTCATATCAACGGTATGGAAGGTCCCTACACTATGATCCTCATAGATGGCATGCCCATCGTCAGTAGCCTGTCCACAGTCTATGGCCTTAGCGGTATTCCTAATAGCATAGTGGACCGTATAGAGATTGTAAAGGGTCCTGCCTCCTCGCTTTACGGCTCTGAAGCAATGGGCGGCATAATCAACGTCATCACAAAGAATCCCTCCAAGGCCCCCGTGCTCAGTGTAGACCTTATGGGCACCTCCTGGCAGGAATACAATGCAGATATAGCCTTAAAATCAAAATTAGGTAAGGCTAGCAATCTGCTGGGAATCAGTTACTTTAACTACAGTAAGCCATTCGACAACAACAAGGACGGTTTCACCGACATAACCCTCCAGGACAGACTCTCCGTCTTCAATAAATGGAGCTTTGCCCGCAACGAAAACCGTGTCGCCAGCCTCGCCCTTCGTTATGTCTATGAGGACCGCTGGGGTGGTCAGAACAATTGGGAGGACAAGTGGCGAGGGTCCGACAGCGTCTACGGCGAGAGCATCTACACCCAGAGATATGAGTTGATCAGCATGTACCAGCTCCCAACCCGCGAAAAGATCATGACCCAGTTCTCCTACAACTTCCATGATCAGGACTCCTATTACGGTAAAACGCCCTATATGGCAAACCAGCAGGTAGCCTTCGGACAGCTTTATTGGGATAAGCAACTTACCCGGACGCACAGTCTTCTCCTTGGCACCTCACTCCGCTACAACTATTACGACGACAACACCCCTGCCACTTCCCATCCTGATGATGGTGCTAACCAGCCGGCCATCACCACCCTCCCCGGGGTCTTCCTTCAGGACGAATGGTCTTTCCACCCTAAACAAAAGCTCCTGGTCGGCTATAGATATGATTATAATAAGAACCACGGTAATATCCACTCCCCTCGTGTAGCCTACAAATGGTCTCCTGACAAGAACAATACTCTGCGCGCCAGCTTCGGCACCGGCTTCCGTGTAGTAAATCTCTTTACCGAAGACCATGCGGCCCTCACAGGTGCTCGTGAAGTGATCATTGCAGAGGAACTCCTCCCCGAACGCTCCTATAACGGTAATCTGAATTATGTCCTCCGTACCGTAGCCGACGACTTCTTTGTCAACTTCGATGTTACAGGCTTCTACTCCTATTTCACCAACAAGATCGTTGGAGACTTCAGTACCGATCCCAATAAGATCATCTACGACAATCTGAATGGTTATGCCATCTCTCAGGGTGCCTCCCTCAATATGGACCTTAACTTTCAGTTCCCCCTCAAGGTGCTCGCCGGCGTCACCTTCATGGATGTTTACCAGATGGAAGACCACGGCACCGGCAAGCTTCAGAAGAACATCCAGTACTATGCTCCCACTTGGAGCGGCAACTTTGTGGTCAGCTACACTCCGGTCCGTAGTCTAACCCTCGACTTTACCGGCAATTGGAACGGACCTATGCGCCTGCCCACCCTGCCCAATGACTACCGTCCGGAATACTCCCCATGGTTCTGCGTAGCCAACCTGCAGCTCACTAAGCGCTTTGGCAGAGGACTCGAAGCTTATGGCGGCGTAAAGAACCTTTTCAACTTCATCCCTAAAGACCCGATTATGAGGCCCAACGACCCCTTTGATAAGACTGCGAATGATCCAGTCGCCAATCCCCATGGCTACACCTTCGATCCCAGCTACAACTATGCCTCTCTCCAGGGCATAAGAGGCTTCCTAGGCATACGTTACCAGCTCTCTGCCAGGCAATGATGAGAATCATTAATATTTTATGAAATCGTGTGATTCATAAACCGCCTCTTTTCCGTAACTATGCACAGTTTTTCGTGCTTGTATTATGATCATTCTTCTATTCTTTATTGCCCATTGGTATTTCTCTCTTTTTAGTCAAACCTTCTTCCAGCACAGGTATGCTGCTCACGGTGCTTTTACCATGAGCAAGGGTTGGGAGCGGTTCTTCTTTATCTTCACCTTTATCACCCAGGGTTCATCTTATCTCAGCACCCGGGCCTATGCTGTCATGCACCGCATGCACCACGCCTTTGCTGATACTGAGAAAGACCCGCACTCTCCCAGCTATTCCAAGAACATATGGGACATGATGTGGAAGACCTACAAGGTCTACGCTGGCGTTTATGACGAAAGCTACCCTGTAGAGGACAAGTTTAAAAAGAACGCCCCCGATTGGCCCGCATTCGACCGCTTTGCCGGTCACATGGTCACCAGGATATTGTGGGTTGCAGCTTACCTGGCTTTCTATATCGCGTTCGCCACCTCTCCCTGGTTATTCCTCCTGTTACCTATTCAGATATTAATGGGCCCTTTCCATGGCGCAGTAGTTAACTGGTTTGCTCACAAGTACGGGTACAAGAACTTCTGGATGAAGAACACCGCAGAGAACCTGCTCCGCTTCGACTTCCTAATGCTGGGCGAGTCTTATCATAACAACCACCACAAGCATCCATCTTCGGTAAACTTCGGGTACCGCTGGCACGAGATTGACCCCATCTACGGCGTCATCCTCCTGTTCAACAAGCTTGGCATCATTCGCGTACCAAAGCAAGCTCCAGTAGCCATCGTCATCAAGCCCGAAGCTCACAAGACGGAAAAGGCTCTTGTTGCTGAGGAAAACAACTGATTTAAATAGACTTTCTATAAAGAC
>CAMPJV010000005.1 GCA_946886975.1 uncultured Taibaiella sp.
CCCCGTATTTACCCCGTATTTACCCCGTATTTACCCCGTATTTACCCCGTATTTACACCGTATTTACACCGTATAAACCCCACACAAGAGGCACTGGAGCGGCGGGCAACATTGCCTTAGGACACGGGATGGGATAGTGGAAAGGGCGAACGGGCTCTACAAGAACTTTTTGGAACGCGGAGGGAGGGGCAGAACGGGAATGAGAGAAAATGTTAGAGACAGCGCTGAGGCCGGCGGGGACGTAAGCTACTAAAAACAACGAAAGGCTGATAAGCCTCACTTATCAACCTTGTTATTATAGCGTTAAAGCCCTGACTACAAGCAGATTAACGTAGTATTGACGAACTCTGGAGCTTATTAGGGCAGCCGTACTTCTTATTAGACGCACAGGAAGCCAGCAGGAACAGCGCTACTACGGCCAGTACTGGCACGATGCGACGGAGTGTGGTAAATGCTTGCATAGATGATCTTCTTATTTAAAAACTAAAAAGCTCTGTTACTTTTGTACGAAGTTAAGTAAAATAAATGAAGCATATACACTTTATAGCGATAGGAGGGGCAATTATGCACCAACTGGCACTTTCACTCTTCAGACAGGGAAATAAGGTAACCGGAAGCGACGATGAGATAAATGATCCGGCTAAGAGCAACCTGCAGAAGGCCGGAATATTGCCTGAGAAAAATGGCTGGCATCCGGAGAAAATAAGTAAATATGTAGACGCGGTGGTGCTTGGTATGCATGCCAAGGGTGATAATCCTGAGCTGCTAATGGCGCAGGAGCTTGGAATACCAATCTATTCTTTTCCGCAATATGTGTATGAGGTAAGTAAGGACAAAAAGCGAGTGGTTGTGGCGGGAAGTCATGGAAAAACGACTATTACGTCCATGATCATGCATATATTAAAGCACGAGGGAGTGAAATTTGACTACCTGGTAGGGGCAAAGGTGGCTGGCTTTGAGCAAAGCGTTCAGCTAAGTGATGCTCCACTAATCGTGCTGGAGGGGGACGAATATCCTGCATCGGTGGTGGAGAAGAGACCCAAGATCTTCTTTTATCACCCTCATATTAGTGTGCTGAGCGGGATAGCATGGGATCACATCAATGTTTTTCCTACCTATGAAAACTATTGCAGCCAATTTGAGCATTACCTGGAAAACATGGAGCGGGGTGCGAAGCTGTATTACAACGCTGAGGACGAGGAAGTGGTGAGAATTGTAAATAAGTCGGCTAAGAACCTGCACGCCGTGCCATATAAGATGCCTTCATTCAGATATGAGCGTGGAGAGGCAATCATAGACACCGGCGATGAAGAGATGAAAGTGGCTGTGTTTGGGAGGCATAACCTGCTGAACATGCAGGCCGCGGTGGCCGTATGCGAAACACTGGGTATAGACAAGAAGGCAGGGTATCATGCTATAGCGAGCTTTAGCGGCGCGGCGAAGAGGCTGGAGAAGATAATGGAGCAGGAGCACCTGGTGGCCTACCGGGACTTCGCCCATGCGCCATCTAAGCTCAAGGCCACCCTTGACGCTGTGAGAGAAGCCTATCCGGACCACAGGCTCATAGCGTGCTTTGAACTGCACACCTATAGCAGCCTGAACGAGGAGTTTCTGAGTGAATATGCACATAGTATGGATTCATCGGATAATGCGATTGTATATTTCAGTCACCACGCCCTTTCACTAAAGGGTCTGCCGGAGCTGAAGAATGACGTAGTGCAAAGACATTTTGGGAGAAAGGACCTGGAGGTAGTAGACAATAAACAGGAGATTGAAAGGAGAGTGAGAAGTCTTCTGGACGAGACGAATAAGCCTACCTGCCTGCTGCTGATGAGCTCCGGAACCTTTGACGGAATTGACTGGAATGGCGTAGTTTCGCAGAAGAACTAAAATCCACCGATGGCACAACTGCAACTGAACCGACCTATCATATTCTTTGACCTGGAAACCACAGGTGTAGATCATGCCAGAGACAGGATTGTGGAACTGGCGATGGTGAAAATGATGCCAGACGGAACGCGCGACAGCTATGTGAAAAGGGTTAATCCCGGCATACCTATCCCGGCGGAGTGCACGGCAATACATGGCATATCCGACGAGGACGTGAAGGATGCGCCAAGTTTTAAACAGATAGCCCGTGGACTATATGAGTGGATGAAGCACTCTGACCTGGGAGGATATAATAGCAATAAGTTCGACATTCCATTATTGGCCGAGGAATTCCTGAGAGCGGGAATAAATGTGGACTTTACAGAGCGCCACATGGTGGATGTGCAACAGATATTCTTTAAAATGGAAAGCAGGTCGCTAAGTGCGGCGTATAGTTTCTATTGCAATAAAAAGCTGGAGAATGCACATAGTGCGGAGGCGGATATACTTGCGACAATAGAGGTGCTGGAAGCGCAGCTGGATAGATATACTGACCTTGGGACTGAAGTAAAGGGGCTGCACTCCTTTACAGGTGGAGAAGAGTTCGTGGACTATGCGAGGCGCCTTTCGCTAAAGGACGGGCATGCTGTCTTTAACTTTGGCAAGTACAAAGGGAAAAAGGTGGAGGATGTATTTAATACCGAGCCCCAATACTACGACTGGATGATGCAGGCTGACTTTCCGCTGCATACAAAACAAAAGATATCTGAAATCCTGAACAGGATGAAGTTAGCGAAGAGCGGGCTTAAAGCTTAGGCAATCGACTGGCCATTTATCTGCGGCTACATACTTCATACTGTATAGTTTACCCACGCAAGCATAATAAAGAATCAGAATTTAACGACAGGGTTCTGCTTTATTTATTATTTTGCTGGTTTTAATTCTTTGCCCGCATTGGACAAGCTTGTAATCATACCCACATACAACGAAAAGGAGAATATTGAGAAGATCATTCGTAAGGTAATTTCCTTGGCGGGAGGTTTTCACGTCCTGATCGTTGACGACGGGTCGCCAGACGGGACAGCAAGCATTGTCAAAACTCTCCAGACTAGCTTTCCGCAAGAACTGCACCTGGTGGAGCGGGCTGGGAAACAGGGCCTGGGAACCGCTTATATCTTCGGCTTTAAGTGGGCATTGCAAAAGGGGTACCAGTATATCTTTGAAATGGATGCCGACTTCTCCCATAACCCGGACGATCTTGTGAGACTGCATGAGGCCTGTGAGCGCGGAGCAGATGTGGCAATCGGATCCAGATATGTAAGAGGCGGAAAGGTGGTAAACTGGCCATGGGACAGGATATTTATATCTAAAGGAGGAGCATTATACACGCAGGTAATTACCTGGATGCCGGTGAAGGACCCCACTGCAGGATTTGTTTGTTACCGAAGGAAGGTGTTGGAAACCATCCCCCTGAACAAGGTCAAATTTATCGGGTACGCCTTTCAGATCGAAATGAAGTACCGGGCATGGAAATTAGGGTTCAAGATAAAAGAAGTTCCGATCACCTTTATTGACAGGACGGAAGGACAATCCAAAATGTCGAAGGGCATAGTAAAGGAGGCGATGTATGGTGTTTGGAAGATAAGGGAGTTCGGCAAGGAAAGGGCGGACGAGATTTTAGACTAGGGACCAATTACCTTTTCACAGTTGTCTCTAAGCCATTGCAACGTATAAGGCCCCTGAGCAAACAGCAAGTCGAGAAGGCTGAGATCTGGGATAAAAGCTGATCTATCGCTGAAGACCTGACTATACAGAGGGAAATCCAGACTTTTTGTCTCTTTGAAGATTGCTATCTGACGGATGTCGAACAAGGCGTCGGGATAACTTTTCTGATAATCCGGTAGCGTTTCCTCCCGGAAGGTCAGCTTTAACTGCTGCATCAGCCAATGTATGCTAAGCAAGTTGAAGTCTACGAGTCTTTCTTCCTTTTGACTGAACAAAGCCTGAAGAGTATGGGCATAAAACTCGAAATAGGGAGATCGATTGTAGACCGACACAAGCGTACGCCAATGACGCTTCTGCCAATCCTGCTCATTACTGATAAGCACATCCTTCATGGCTGTTCTCTGGTCGCGGCCACCGAGTAGTGGAACACTCATCTTGACCGCCCCACCCGCAGCAGATATTGAATAGCGGTTCCTTGCTGACATCTTCTGGAAATGCTCTGAGGTATCCCAATACACCTTTTCGACGCGAATGGCATGACACCACCAGGAGATCTGAGGAAACGGAAGCACTGAACTTATAACAAAAGACATAGAAACGAGAACTGAGCGATTGCGTAAATTGCAAAGCTGATCAAAAAACTTAACAGAAGAACAATTAATGCTTTTCTCTATAAAGACTGGCTCTCTTGACCAGGCTGGTAATCCAGTGATATTACAACCATCGCTAAGGCGGTTGTCGCTTATATTCTTCCTATTTTGTCTCGTAGGCTATTCGCAAGAAACAAAGGCCATTCAGGCAGTGGTGATGCACAACATCTTCTACGCTCCGCAGGAAGGGAAAGCACTACAATTGCAGCCGTACATAGAAGCATACTGGCAAGTGGATCCCAAAACGATATCCTACAAGAAAGAGAATGAGGAATGGACAGGAAAGATAAGGACGGACATCACGATAAGTGACAGGTCCGGCATTGTAAACCAAGAACATTACATCCTTGCGACCCTGCCTGTCGCAGAAAACGAGCAGGTTTTCGGGCAGAGAATCATTGACTTGCGCCGTTTTGAACTAAAAGGCGGGACGTTTAAACTTGAGATCAAACTTCAGGATATTCTAAAGCCGGGAAATGAGTTTACCTATACGGATAGCTTTACCATTGACGCAAACAATAAAGCGCCTCGCGTTAGCGATATTCAGCTAGTGGATACGTCCTTTCAATCTTCTGAAAGAACAATATTTCACAGGAACAATAAGATGCAAATACCGCTTTGCACTAACTTCTTAGATGACAGTCGAAAGACTGTAAAATACTACGCTGAAATCTATGATACACATACATTAAACAAAGAGGATCTTCCCCTCATAAGGAAAGTATTTATTTCCAGAAAGGAGAACGAACAGGCCTATAATTCTATAATTAAAACCGACACTATTTCTCCCGCTCTTATTACGGTATCAGAGGGAAGCTTGCCCGTAGGGACGCTCCCCTCCGGCAATTACTTCCTAAACATCACGATAGAGGACAAAAGCAAGAAACAGATAGCTGAGAAAACATTGTTCTTCCAGTTACTAAATAGCAAACCTGAGGAAATGGCCGAAGGAACAATAGCAAGTGATTCTACAAAGGCCGCACCTGTTTACCTAGACCTCAACAAGACATTCCTGGGCAAGTATAGTTTCGCACAGGTGAGGGCAATATTAAAAATGATATTACCTATTGCCGACCCAAATGAGAAGAACAGGATCAACGATTTTATAAGTACGCCAGATGAGATGTACTCAAGGTATTTTGTCTATAACTTCTGGCTAACAAGAAACAAGTTGAACCCAGAGCGGGAGTGGAAAGACTATACTGAACGAGTGAAGGAAGTCAATAAGCAGTTTGGTTCGTCAATGCTGCCCGGATATGAGACAGAAAGGGGCACTATCTATTTGAAATACGGGAAACCCAGTCAACGTATCAAAGTGGAAAATGAGCAAGGCTCGCTTCCATACGAGCTTTGGCAATATGACGCTTTACCTAAGCTAACAAATGCCGTATTAATATTCTATCGCCCGGGTTTCATTTCCAACGACTATAAGCTTCTGCATTCTACGATTCCAGGGGAGAGGAGAAACACGAACTGGAGAATGGAGCTATATTCGGGGGGCGGATCCTCACAAATGAATGGAAGTCGTGCTGAGCAACTTATCGGGAACAGGTAATAATCTATTATGGAGCTTCATTTTAGTAAGTATCACGGAACCGGGAATGACTTTATCCTCTTAGACAACAGGAGCAGGAAAATCCTACTGTCTACAAAAGAAGTCGCCTTTCTCTGCGACAGACATTTTGGTATTGGAGCAGATGGCCTCATGCTTCTTGAACAGGAGGCGGGCTATGATTTCAGGATGGTCTATTTTAACTCGGACGGAAACGAAAGCTCCATGTGTGGTAACGGAGGACGCTGTATTGTTGCCTTTGCCCAAAAGCTGGGGCTAATAACAAATAAATCCAGGTTTATGGCCATAGATGGGCCTCACAGCGCCTCAATAGAGGAGGAAGGAGTTGTTAGCCTGAGGATGGGTGACGTAAGTCAGATAGACCGGCATGATACATACGTACTACTTAACACCGGATCACCCCACTACGTAACCTGGGTTAGGGACGTGGTTAACATTGATGTTTTTCATCAAGGAAACTCGATAAGAAACAGCGAAGCCTTCTCTGCAGAGGGTATCAATGTAAACTTCGTAGAGAGAATGAATGGCGGACTTAGGGTGCGGACCTACGAACGCGGAGTAGAGGACGAAACCTTAAGCTGTGGCACAGGAGTGACAGCCGCAGCCATCGCACACTCGGAAAATAAGACCGGCCATTTTATTGTTCCTATTGAAACCCCTGGAGGGATGCTTGAAGTTAGCTTTACCAAGCCGAGTAGTGATAAGGCTGAGGATGTTTACTTAAAAGGTCCGGCACAGCATGTTTTTGAAGGAACGATATCCATGGATCGCTAGAATTTATGCTGGATGCTCACATAGTTTTCTATCGGTAAGCGCTTAGCAATGGATCGGGCGAGGGTATTTTCATCAGCATATTCAAGCTCACCGCCAAATGCGATGCCACGAGCGATCGTTGTAATTCGAACATTGAGATCAGCCAGCTGCTTTGCGATGTAATAGACAGTGGTATCCCCTTCAATAGTCGGGCTCAGGGCCATGATCAATTCTTCAACCCCAGCCTGCTTTAGACGGTCTTGCAGGGGAAAGATATTCAGTTGGTCCGGGCCAATGCCATCGAGTGGAGAAAGGATGCCGCCTAAGACGTGGTAGAGACCATTGAACTGCTGCGTACTTTCAATAGCAATCACATCACGTATATTTTCCACTACGCATACCTGAGTTTTATTCCGACCGGGATTCAAGCAGATATTACAAAGGGGAGCATCGGACACATTATGACAATCTTTACAGAACTGAATCTCATGTCTCATCCTTGAAACCGCACCTGTAAACTCATCTACCTGCTCCTTTTCCATTTTCATAAGCTGCAGCACCATTCTCAAGGCAGTTTTCTTTCCGATACCCGGAAGCTTTGAAAATTCATGCACTGCATCCTCTATCAGGCTTGATGAGAAGACCATATCTTAAACTATTAAAATCGTAGTGTGACCCGGGCCCTCAAAGTCCTTCTAACAGTTCAGGCAGCCGGAAGGCAAAAATAGGTCGAAATAAAGACAATACACCAGTAAATACCAGCCTTCCGGCCTGTTCACACGCTATTTGAGTTTTTCGTTCTGGTGATGCCGATCGGCATCACGAAGAGACTTCTTCTCCATATTCTTCTTAAGTGACTGAGTAAGATCTACACCTGTCTGATTCGCAAGACAGATAAGCACCCAGAGCACGTCTGCCATCTCGTCACCCAATTCGGCGCCTCTATCGCTCTCCTTAAAGGACTGCTCACCATACTTCCGAACCATAATACGTGCCAGTTCTCCCACCTCTTCCATCAGAATACCAAGATTGGTGAGCTCGTTAAAATAGCGGACCCCGGTAGTGTTAATCCATGAATCGACATCATCCTGGGCCTGCCTAATGGTTACATCCATATTAATCATTTGTTAGTTTTCACAAAATAATAGAACTTACTCACATAACTTGGGGCCTGAACGGCGGAGACTTAACCTTTGTTCTTTTTCATACAAGCTTAACCATTTAAACCACTTCGAATAAAATGCAGGCATACGCAACGGATATAGAGGCCGCAAATGCTCTTACAGAAAGGTTTCAGAATATCAGAAAGGCTATTGGGCACATAATTGTCGGGCAAGAAGATGTGGTAAACAAGCTATTGATTTCCATACTTTGTAACGGCCATAGCCTTCTGGTGGGAGTTCCCGGTCTTGCAAAAACTTTGCTTGTGAAGACCGTAGCTGATGTTTTAGACCTTTCGTTTAAAAGGATACAGTTTACCCCTGATCTGATGCCCAGCGACATTACCGGAGCAGAAATATTGGATGAGCACAGACAATTCAGGTTTATAAAGGGTCCAATCTTCGCCAACATCGTTCTCGCAGATGAAATTAACAGGACACCTCCCAAAACACAGGCAGCTCTTCTTGAGGCTATGCAGGAAAGGAACGTCACCGTTGGCGGTGCGTTATACAAACTACCGGCTCCTTTCTTTGTTCTGGCTACGCAAAACCCGATTGAACAGGAAGGTACATATCCGCTTCCGGAGGCGCAGTTGGATCGCTTTATGTTTATGATCACACTTGACTATCCCAGCTTTAATGAAGAAGTTACCATTGTCAGGAATACTACAGGATCGGCAACTGCTCACTTGCCGAAGGTACTGGGTGGTGAGGAAATTCTGCAGTTTCAAGAATTGGTGAGAAGGGTACCTGTTCCGGATAACGTTTTGGAATATGCTGTAAGCCTAGTACATAAGACGAGACCAGGATTGCCAAATTCGCCGGACCAAACCAAGCAATATATCGCATATGGTGCTGGCCCCAGAGCCTCGCAGTACCTGATACTTGGCGCTAAATGTCATGCGTTACTCAACGGCAAGTATTCACCCGACATAGAAGATGTTCAGGCTATGGCTTTACCCGTATTAAGACATCGCGTAGTCAAAAACTATAAAGCGGAAGCCGAAGGGATCACCCAGGAATCTCTTATAGCTAAATGGCTGTAATAAATGCTGCTATGCCAATGGTCAATATTGAATCCAGAGCTGACTTCCTGAAAAGCAAGTACGTTCCTTTGCTTTGTAATCTGGATGTTCACGTTCAACCTCTCTGGGGGAAAATGACAGTTCACCAGATGATTGAACACATGGCTGATTCCATTAAAATAGCTAATGGAAGATCTCCTCATCAACTCGTGACAGCCGAAGAACATCTTCCAAGAATGCAGGCTTTTCTCATGAGCGAGAAACCCTTTAGGGAGAATACGCCAAATAGCTTGCTGGCGGACACGCCGCCTCCAACTCGTCATAGCTCGGTATTCAACTCCCTGGCTGAGCTTGAAGAGGACATAAGTCTCTTCTTTCAAAGCTTTAAAGACAGCCCTTCGAAAACTGTCGTGAACCCATTTTTTGGCGCTCTGAGTTTTGAGATGTGGGTTCAATTGCTCCATAAGCACTCGTGGCATCATTTGAAGCAGTTTGGTGTGTCAGATCAATTTTAGTCGAATTCATCTACTTGAATTCCACAATTGTAATGTTAGAAATGTTGTTGGAAAAGCGTTTAACTAAATTCAACTCTTTAGTATTCCAGAATATCGGCTCGTTCGGATCGAGATGAAAGAATGCGCCATAGCGAGGTGCGGTATTGGATGTGTTAGCAATCCGAAACTCATTGCCGGATAAATATCCATATCTCGATTCGCTCATAGCCTGAAACAGAGGGAAGTTTGCTTCAATAACTGAATCCCGCCAAGGCTGGTGTTCTAACCACGCAATTGCCTCCTGCTTGAGTTCCACCACATGTACGTACGACATATCAGAGGTGTCATGGAACTCCTCTCGCTGATACATATGTTTCAGCGCGAAAACAAAAGCTAATATTAACGGCACTGAGGCCATAAGAACCGTCCAGGAACGTGACAGCTTGTTTACTATTGCAAAAAGCCCAAAGGTGCCTAATAAAACAACGAAGGGTATCACATAAAGCATGTACCTAAACAAGTAAAAATTTAAAGTCGCAAATAATACAGCACTTAAAACAAAAAATGAGCAAACAACTATTGTCCTCAGATGTTTCTCGCTCGATCCCGTCAGGTATTTACTTAAAACTATTAAGGCCAGAAAAAATGCTCCTAACAGCCATCGTCCCTGTTGAAGCAGGACATCTCTTACTATTTCCCAGATTCTATCGAAAATGCCTTCACCTACAGAGATGTATCCAATATGCTCGGGAAAGAAGAACCATCCATTTTGCAACTTCTGAATGACAAGAAAAACACAATACACCAGTAATGGAATCGCAGCCAGCATATACCTTCTATTATTTGTGCGCGAAAAGATACTCTTCTGCCGAAAGCCGTCTAAAAAAACAATGAACATGGCCAAGGGAGGTATGACTATTGCGGACTCCTTTGTCAGCAATGCCAGGGACGCGAAGATCCCATACATCAGCCACCGCATCCGTATCAATGCCCAAATGGCTGGGATCGTAAACAATGTGAGCATCATCTCGGGAAGGATAAGTCCCGACATTGAATAATATACTGGCTGAACCGCCAGCAGTATACTCGCGAATAGTGCTATTCTCTTGCCAAACACATCCCTCCCGAATATGTAGAACACTACCAACGTAAGCACTGCCAGCAGTAAGGAAAAGGAATGACCCTGAACCACCCCATCCCCAAATATCTGAAAGACGGAAGCCTGAAAAAAGAGAAATAGAAGGGGATGACCTCTGGAATACAACGGCTCCAGACATGCTGGCATTAATCCAATGGTTCCGGCATCCTACAATCGTAAAGCTCCGGGCACATAAACCCCAAGCTCGTCCCAGAAATATGGAACAGGAATATCCTTTATCTTAAAACCAATAAAGGCAATTAAAAAAAGCCCAAAAGCGACCTCGTAGCTATACTTTTTCCAGAACTGCATTGAGGCAAAAATAAAGTTTAATACAAGTTCCCCGGCATAGCTGATTCAAAATACGCTGGTAACATGCGGCACCTTGAGGACTTTCTCAACTCATTTCATAATGATATTTCGTCAAGGCATTGAAGCAACGAGTTTTTTCGTATAGTCGCTTTGTGGGTGGGTCAGAACAAGGGCTGCGTCACCCGATTCAACAATCTCTCCCGACTTCATAACGAGAACACGATCAGAGATGTAGTGGACAACAGAAAGATCATGGGAAATAAAAAGATAAGTAAGCTGAAACTCTGCCTGAAGTTCTTTTAGCAAATTCAGAATTTGTGCCTGAACACTTACATCCAGAGCGGAGACAGATTCATCGCAGATAAGCAGTTGCGGCCGGAGCGCGAGGGCGCGCGCTATGCCGAGGCGCTGCCTCTGGCCCCCGGAAAACTGATGCGGGTAGCGATTGAAGGAGTTTATTGGAAGATGAACAAGATCCAGAAGACGCTGGGCTTCACTACTGACTTCTCTCGTCGACACAATATTATGTATCCGTAACGGCTCCATTAGCATCTGTCCAACCGTCAGCCGAGGGTTTAGTGAGGCAAATGGATCCTGAAATATCATTTGTATTTTCCGCCTCACTGAAACCCATTCGGTGGGTTCAAGTTTCGTAAGGTCCTGTCCATTAAAGATTACCTCTCCCTCGTAAAAAGGAATCAATCCAACCAAACTTCTACTCAATGTACTCTTCCCGCAGCCACTTTCGCCGACGAGTCCCAGCACTTCTCCTTTCTGAATAGTGAAGGAAACATTCTCAACCGCTTTGAAATAACTGCGAGGCTTATGAAGCCAGCCTGCATTGTCAGGAAACCAAACTCGTAGATTATTAACTGAAAGTATCGGAGTGTTTTCCTTATGGCGGTGCTGATCTTGTCTGTCAGATATCGCAGCAGAAGGTGGCGCCTCACTATCTTCTAAAAAGTCTGAAACAACCGGAAGACGTTTATTCTTGCACTTTGGTGAAGGCCTGCATGCGACAAGAGCCCGAGTATATGGATGCTTAGGGCTGTTCAGCACCTCACCTATTCTGCCATATTCAACAGCCTCACCTTTGTACATAACCAGGACGTCGTCAGCAATAGTTGAAGCAAGTGCAAGGTCGTGCGTTATGAAGATCATAGCCGTACCTGTTTGGGATTGCAAGTCTTCCATGAGCTTTATCACCTCCATCTGTACGGTGACATCCAGAGCAGTGGTGGGTTCATCAGCCAGAAGTAACACAGGATTGTTGCACATGGCTATGGCTATCATAACACGTTGCTTTTGCCCGCCTGACAACTGATGTGGATACCGGCCAAAGACGCTTTCCGGAAGGGGCAATTGTACCTTTCGAAGCCATTCAAGAGCACATTCTTTTGCTTTCTGTCGGGAAAGATTCTGGTGGACAGCAATTGACTCCGTAAGCTGCTTACCTATGCTCATCACGGGATTTAGAGAACTCATCGGCTCCTGAAAAATCATACCTATTTCTTTACCCCGAATACTTCTCCAGTCACCTAAATCGGTGATTTTAGCGAGCGGAAATTTCTGACTACCACTTTGCAAGGTGATGTCCCCCTTAAGAAAAGCTGCTCTAGGTAGGAGCCCCATCAGGGCAAGAGCCGTCAACGACTTGCCGGAACCGCTTTCGCCAACAATAGCTAATGTCTTGCCCTTTTTGAGACAAAAAGAAACACTCTGAACTGCAGTGAATTCGGCCGCTCCTGTAAAAGAGATACTTAAATCCGCAACGGTTATTATGGAACTGATTTCATTCATTAAAACCTAAGGTGCTTCACGGTATGTCCCTGGTTGATCAATTGCTTTAATGAGTCAATGCCTATTCGCAAATGAAGATTGACATAATTTTTTGTAACAGCGATATCTCCTTCTGCAGTCTTTACGCCCTCGGGCACCATAGGCTGGTCCGAGACCTGCAGTAAAGATCCCGTTGGAATCTTATTTGCGAAGCCAACAGTAAATATCGTAGCAGTCTCCATATCAATTGCCATTGCCCTAATTTTCCTGAGATATGCCTTGAATTCCTCATCATGTTCCCACACCCGACGGTTGGTGGTATAAACTGTGCCGGTCCAATAGTCTAAAGAGTAGTCTCTGATAGTGGTAGAAATCGCCTTTTGCAGAGCAAATGCCGGCATCGCCGGGACTTCGGGAGGGAAATAGTCTTCACTCGTCCCTTCGCCGCGTATCGCAGCTATCGGAAGTATGAGATCACCAACACTGTTCTTCTTCTTAAGACCTCCGCACTTTCCCAGGAACAGCACCGCCTTAGGATCAATCGCCGAAAGCAGGTCCATCATTGTAGCAGCGGTGGGGCTACCCATCCCAAAATTTATTATTGTTATACCGTCTGCGGTTGCACATTGCATAGGCTTATCAATTCCCGAAATGTCAACCTGGTGCATATCTGCAAATAGTCTTACATAATTACTAAAGTTGCAAAGGAGAATATATTCACCAAATTTATCCAGATCCAGGCCGGTGTATCGGGGCAACCAATTCCGAACAATTTCTTCTCTCGTCTTCATATTGACTCTTAAAGTTAGCGCAAATGAAAGAACCGTATAAAAATGATCCTCTGATGGTAGCTTAATAAGTGACTGAAAGCTATTTTTATGGTACTGACACCTGATGATAAAGCTTGATTTTTCGGGAATCGCACTAAGATTAAAACATGAGGAACAAAAGACCTATGTCTTTGACTCAATACGAAAGAAATGGGTGGTATTAACCCCTGAGGAACACGTAAGGCAATACATGGTTCAATATATTTTGGACAGATTGGAATACCCACGTGGATTAGTGGCTATAGAAAAGAAAATATTTGTTGGGAAAGTGACCAGACGCTTTGACATCGCCATTTATGACAACAACCATAAGCCTTGGATGCTCATCGAATGTAAAGAACCGGGTGTTGATATTTCTGAAGAGACATTATTTCAACTATTAAGTTACCACCGTGCTATTCCATCAAAGTACTGGGTATTGTCCAACGGACATCAGACTTACTGCGCAAACGCCAATGACCTCTCATCAATTAAATGGATGGACAACCTACCTTTTTATGAGCGTTGAATACTTGCCGCTCCGCAATGTGCTTAGCGCCTTTTGAACCACAGGGTCACCACTTGTTTGTATCAAGTAATAACCATTATTCCGAAACAGGAATCGTGCAAGCTGGGCCTTAAGCTGAGTCTCAAGGTATGCGCGACTCTCCGGATTACTCAATACCTGATTAAATCGCGCCTTCTGTTCCTTGGGTGTATTCCTGAAAACATCACTGAAGAGGTCATCAGTAGTAAATGTTCGACTGAATTCCGCAACTGTTTTATACTGCCTAAGGTCAGCATTGTTTTTTACAAAATAATCCCAAAGCATATTCCTAAACGTTCCACTGAACAGCACATTGAGCAACTCTCGATTAAGCTTTGCGGTGTCATAAGGTACATGTATATCCGGCATAATGCCCCCCCCACCGTATACAGTTCTGCTTTGAGAGGTGTAATATTTAAAAGTGTCTGCAATCGCAAGCGTATCTGCACCCGTAAGCTCTCCCGACCCAAACCGATCTGCGACATCATGAGCATAAGCTTCTTTCCCATTCATATATGATCGTTGAATACTCCTTCCTGAAGGAGTGTAGTATTTCGCAATGGTGAGTCTGAGTGCAGCACCGTCTTCCATCTCATATTGCTCCTGAACAAGGCCTTTGCCGTAAGTCCTTCTGCCTATAATTGCTCCTCGATCCCAATCCTGAACAGCACCGGCAAGAATTTCACTGGCTGACGCAGACCCTTCATCAACAAGGATTACAAGCGCTCCGGTTTCAAACATCCCGGGCTTACTCGCCTTGTACTCTGTCCTTGCAGACTTTCTGCCCTGGGTATATACTATAAGCTTCTCATCGTCAAGAAACTCATCAGCTATCATTGTTGCCGCTTCCAAATAACCACCCGGATTCTGACGAACATCGAGAATTAAAGACTTTGCGCCCTGTGCCTTAAGGGACCTTAGCGCTTTTGCAAATTCCTCATATGTAGTGGCGCTAAACCGGTTAATCTTTATATATGCCGTCTGCTGATCCAGAAGAATGCTGGCTTCTACACTATAGAGCGGAATTGACCCTCGTTCAATTACCGTCTGCTTTTCATTTCCCGTCATTGATGACCTCAAAGTGACCGCTACCTGGCTATGCTCCTTACCCCTAAGCATATGAACGATGCTGTCCGAAGTTATGCCAGCACCAGCGACAACAATATCTTGAACTTTAATAAGTTGATCGCCTATCTCAACGCCTGCGGCCTCGGCCGGACCATCCTCTACAACTGACGTCACCTGAATTGTGTCTCGTACGATAGAAAACTCAACACCGATGCCTGAAAAACTTCCCTCAAGATCTTCATTCACCGCCTGGAGTTCATCAGCCGAAATGTAGACCGTGTGCGGGTCCAGGTGCTTTAATATGCCATCAATAGCGTCCTCATAGAGGACATTTGTGTTTACTGAATCAACATATCTTTCATTGATCAGGTCTATTAGCTGTTCGAGTCTGTCGTTCCGTTCAATTATTGCCTGAATACTCCTCTTACTGCGCAAACTATCGCGCAGATTAAAGCCAAGAACCATTCCAAACACCATGATAACAGAGAAAAGGAGAGGAGTCCACACCTTTAACCCAGGGCTTCTTCGTTCATTCATTTGCAAAAAGTAACGACAAATTTAGGAGCAATAAACCGAAGTTAGATTTAATAAATATCACACCACCCATTGGCCATAGAATAAAAGAATGCGCTAAATGCGTAATTTATTAGGAAATTGAAATGCGGGTACCCAAATTTGCAGTCTAAGCTTTTTTATGGCGTCTTTGCTTCTTGTGGAAAGTGGCTCTACCAAAACCGACTGGTGTCTGCTAAAGAAAACCGGTAGGGCTGTTCATTTTAAGACATCTGGCATTAATCCTTACTTACAGTCATCCGAAGCCATTCTGACCCTTTTAACGAATGAGTTAGAGTGGGATCACAAGAAACATCTTGCTGATAACATCGTGTTTTATGGTGCTGGTGCCGGTATGCTTGAGCATCAACGGAAATTAGAATACATCTTACAGCAATTCTTCGGGCCCAGGAAAATAGAGGTGCAGGGCGACATGATGGCTGCAGCACGTGCTATGTGCGGGGAAAATAAAGGTATCGTCTGCATCCTGGGCACCGGCAGCAACTCCTGCTACTACAACGGCAGAAAGATAGCAGAACAACAAAGCTCATTGGGTTTTATTGCAGGAGACGAAGGGAGCGGCAACTACATGGGTAAAAGGATTCTTCAATATTACGCCTATAACACCTTTGATGAAGAGCTGAAAATGGCGTTTGAAGAAAAGTTTGGCAATGACATAGTAGCAATTGTTAAGAAGCTATACAGTGAATCATTTCCCAACAGGTATCTTGCCTCTTTTGTCCAGCTCCTAAAGGAAAATAGAGGTCACTATATGGTCGAGAACATCGTAGAAGACTGTCTAAACGACTTTTTTCACTACCATATCCTAAAGTACAGGCAAAGTTGGAAGTTGCCTCTATACTTTACAGGTTCTGTTTCTCATGAGTTTCAGGATGTGATCAAAACTCTCTGTAACCAGTACGAATTGGAGTTCGGCAAAATTGACAAAAGTCCAATAGAAAACCTTATTAAATACCACAGAAGCACGCTCATTTAAATAAATGAAAAAGCCCCGCCGGTCATGCGGGGCTTTTCCATCAAGCCTTTTCTCTACTCTCTTCTTAGATTTGGGAATGGTGGAGCAACATTAGAAGGCCCATCTTCGCCTTCCATGGCAGACCGATACATTACTGTATTGGCGTCACCCGGCTGCCCATATTGGAAAATAAAACGCTGCCTGTCTATACCGTGCCTTTCACTCATATAAGTGATAATAGCCTGTACACGGTCCCATGAACGCTGCTGCTGTAACTTGCCTGCATTGCCTGAACCTACTATAACCACCTTACAGTCTGGATTAGCCTTCATAAGCGCAGCCAGTGAGGCCAGACGTGCCTGGTTATATGGCTTGATACGTGAGGAATTATTATCGAATACTATAGTAGCCGATCCTATATTGGAACATGGACCTGTAATATTTGATACACCTGCACAATCGTCAGGACATGGACATTTACCGATTCCGTCCTCGTCTACCGGCTGACATTCTGTTGGCGTGATCAATTGCTTATCACGATAGTCAGGCACACCGTCTCCATCAGTATCCATTGGGCAACCATTAACATCCACAGGAACGCCCTCTGGGGTACCTGGACACTGATCGAACTGATCGGTTACACCGTCAAAGTCTGCATCAGGGAGTGTAGGGTCAGGAAGTCTCATGTGACGTGGCGTGCTAACTTCCCCATAGACATAGTCAAGTGGGTTAAGCCAGTAAAGTGGCTCTACATTCTTTCGTGCGTTGCCGATATTGAAATTCAGGCCAATTGAGAAGTAATTGACCATATCATTGTCCTGTGTAAATACCGGATTGCCATATACCTGCTCTGCCCAGCGCTGTCCATCCAGAAGGTCAACATCATGGGGAAACGTAATTCTATCTTCAATTGAGAGGTTAACAACTTTAGATATTTTGAACTGAGCACCCAATCCCCCGCTAAAGGCGAAATCAAGTTCCTTATTTCCGAAGATAGATGGACGTCTGCGATCGCGCTCATTCTCGGCATCAGTTTCATAACTATCATCCATGCCGGACTGCAGTCTTTTGCGAATCTCTCTTCTATTTTCATGGATCTGCGGAATATCTCCAACCATCTCAGTAAAATCATACTTATTGTAGTCCGCATCAAGCGCATTCACATGAGTATTGAACGCAAAGGCTCCAATACCAATGAAGCCATAGAAAGAAAGTCCCGTACGAGCCTTATGCCAGCGAATATTGTTGGTATTGAACATGAAGTCCACGTTCAACTGGTGTGCCTCCATTCTGTAACTGTAGTGAACCATATCCTTTGCAGGATTCACGTTGCCTTCATTATCTATGTAAGCATACTGATAGTATTTGTTGTATGCCTCATTCCAGCGATAGTTTTCGGACTCCTGCCATTGAAGGCCTTTGGCTATTCCGTAGATATACTGCAACCTGGTAGAAAACATATATCCCCACGACTTTCTGAGATGCGCGTGAAGACCATAGCCGCCTTTTTGCCATAGCATCAAAGTCGGAACATCCCCCGATACATTATAAAGACCAGCGCCAACTCCCAATTCCCACATGTTTCGGGGTTTAGCTGGAAACTGATACTGATGATTCAGGAACTGCCGATGCTGATCCATCCTATAAGAAGGAATGTAATTAGTATCCAATACATCATAACTTCCTCCTTTGTACGACAAGTCCCTGTCTCCCCACGAAGTGGTAGAGGTCGTAGTAGTCGTAGTTGTTTGAATCTCCTGCGCGGAAAGCTTTGTGGCTGATAAAAGCATGCACAAGCCGGCTAACAAAAAGTAGCTTTTGCTGACCATAAACTGTGGTTTAGATTGGTGATAGTTGAAATATATAGGCATTACAGACATAATTACATGTTTACATGAAAACAATAAATCTCCGTCTCTAGCCTTATATTCTCAGGACACCATCTGATCAGGTCAGCAATGTCTGAAGTGTAGGAAATAACCTAAAAGTCAAATATCAACTTTTAAGCATCAACAAAACTAAGGGATTTTTTTTATCAAAAAAGTTTTTTTTGGCTTTTTCTTCACTTTCATTCCTAATGGCTGATTATTGATCCAGAATTGAGGAAATGACAAAAAACACGAGAGCCCTGCTAAGCAGGGCTCTCGTAGATTGAATGCTATCTAATATTATTCTCTTCTAAGATTTGGGAATGGTGGAGCTACGTTAGCAGGTCCTTCCTCGCCTGTGTTAGCTGAACGATACATTACGCTATTCTCGTCACCAGGAGCACCATATTGGAATATGAAGCGGTTACGATCAATGCCATGCTTCTCGCTCATGTACTCTATTACTGAGTTCACACGATCCCAGCTGCGCTGCTGCTGAACCTTGCTAGAATTACCTGCACCAATTATCACAACCTTACAAGTTGGATTAGCAGACATCTGAGCTGCAAGATTAGAAAGCTGTGATTGCATACCTGGAGTGATGCGGCTATTGCTACCTGTAAAATTCAGGCTGCCAGCACCAATGTTAGCACAAGCTGCAACAGTACCACCACAACCATCAGGACATGGACACTTACCAACACCATCAGCATCTACTGGCTGACACTCAGTTGGAGTGATCAATTGCTTATCTCTGAAGTCAGGAACACCATCACCATCTGTATCCATTGGACAACCATGGCTATCTACCGCTACGCCAGCAGGAGTACCTGGACACTTGTCAAACTGATCAGCAATACCGTCTCCGTCAGAATCAGGCAGAATTGGCTCAGGCAGCGTCATATGACGTGGGTCGCTAAGCTCACTATAGGCATGATCCAGAGGATTAACCCACCATAGTGGAGCAACATTCTTTCTCTTATTACCAATGTTGAAGTTCAGGCCGATAGATCCATAGTTCCAAAGATCCTTATCTGGAGTGATAGATCCATTGTTCTGAAGCTGGCTTGCATCAAGCATATCTCTGAACGTAAATGTAACCTTATCCTCTAGTTGAAGGGTGATCAGATCAGAAAGTCTGAACTGAAGACCTAAACCAGCAGTAAAGACGGGAATAAGGTTTTTGCTTCCACCCTTATGAGATTCCTTTCCTGGAGAAGTTTCGTAACTATCGTCAAGGAAATTCTTCATGTAGTCATTGGTAGGCTTGCGATTATCCCAAGTTACAGATGGGTAGCCTGGAACAGTCGTAAAGTCATATGGTGTTGTACCGTTAAGCGCATTGACCATAGGATCATAGATCATAAGACCGCCACCAATTAAGCCATAAAGACTCATTGCATTCTTCGCCTTATGAAACCTGATGTTATTTAAGGCACCCACAAGTTGCAGGGACACCTCGTCCATCTTGGTCAGGTAATTTTGATAAATGTAAGAGTTAGGTGCATATCCCAGATTCCTCCATGGAGCTTCAACTGGGGAATGCCCCCGATATTCAAATCCCGAAGCCCGTGCATGAATCCACTGAGCACGAACTGACAAAAAATATCCAAGTGCTTTTCTAACTGTTAGACCAAATCCGATTGCATCTGTTGCCTTCTTTGCTGTGAAAGGTGTCTTTGAAGTAACGTCTCCTAATACATTCGAAAAACCCACGTTTACCCCAACTTCCCATTGATTACTTGGCTTTGGAGGAAATGGAGTCTGATGATTCATATAATTCCTGTACTGTTCAAGGCGCTTCCCAGCGTAGTAGCTGGAGTCCAGAACATCATAACTTTCACCGCGATAAGTCATATCACGGCCAGACCAGCTAGCAGTTGCTGTTTGACTTTCTTGCGCCAGAGCCGGCTGAACCGCTAATACGGAGCAAAGACCAGCAAGCAATAGGTACTTTTTGTTGACCATAACAGATTGTGTTTATTTAAAAGATTTTGGTTAAATCAATATTTGGAACAAAGGTATACTTCGGTTCTAAAAAAACAAAATAAGTAATTTTTTATTTATTCCTGCCCTAATTGTTAAAAGGATTATGCCAAAATAATTCTTTTACTAATCAAATGCAACTGCGACTTTTGCTTTCCCCCAACAACGCATAACCTTCAGATGGATCTAGTAAAACAGGTTATCGGTTCAGAATTGACCATTTTTGAACGCAAATTCGCCGAAAGTGTCAAAGGCAGTAATCCTTTGCTGGACAGGATTATGCGCTTCATTATCCGCAGAAAAGGCAAACAAATGAGACCCATGTTCGTCTTCCTTTCTGCCAAGGTTGCAAAGGGAATTAATGAAAACACGTATCGGGCTGCATCACTTATAGAACTGCTTCACACTGCTACCCTGGTACACGATGACGTGGTTGACAATGCAATGGTTCGTAGAAATTTTTTCTCAATAAACGCCTTATGGAAAAATAAAATAGCTGTTCTGGTGGGTGATTATTTGCTCTCAAAGGGCCTGCTCCTTTCCCTGGAACATGGTGATTATCAAATCCTACATATAACTTCCCGTGCCGTACGAGAAATGAGCGAAGGCGAGTTGCTCCAGATGGAGAAAGCCCGAAAGCTCGATATCCGGGAGGATGTCTACTTCGAAATTATTCGTGCCAAGACGGCTTCTTTATTGTCCGCAGCGTGCTCTGCAGGCGCCTATTCAGCTTCCGAAAGCACCGAAACCGCAGAATTCTTCCGGCTCTTTGGTGAAAAAGTAGGTATTGCCTTCCAGATCAAGGATGATCTCTTCGATTACGGGCAGGATGATATCGGAAAACCCACCGGCATAGACATCAAGGAAAAGAAAATGACCCTGCCGCTCATCTACACCCTCCAAAACTGCGACCGGGAAACGCGCAGAAAGATCATTTATATAGTAAAGAACCAGAACACCGACCGCCAGAAGGTCAATGAAGTCATCGGATACGTCAAAAAGTCCGGCGGTATTGAGTACGCTCACTCCAAAATGAAGGAATACCAGAACGAAGCGCTAGCCATGCTACAAACCTACCCCGACTCTCCCGCCCGGCAAGCCTTGGAAGAATTGGTCAATTACGTAATTGAACGTAAGTACTAATCTACATTTCCACAGTCATACAAATTATATTTTTTTCGCTCTTGTATGCCTTATCTATGCTTTAACTATGCTTTGTCTATGCTTTGTCTATGCCTTACCCTAAGGATTAGATGGGAATAGGAACGGCGCAACACTGAATTTTACCCCTCCCAGCCACAAGGTTTCATCGAATTTCGCGTCACTTACCTCTATACAACCATTCAAAAACACTAAGCCGCGCCACCGGCCGGTTGCTCTATTTCGCTTAACTTGCGGCAGGAGATAACATGGCTATTAAGGAACAATTATTACCCCCCGATCATGGAAACATCGAGGTACAAGGCGCAAGGGTACACAATCTCAAAAATCTTGATGTAAGCATCCCAAAGAACAAACTGGTGGTCATCACGGGCATCAGCGGCAGCGGCAAGTCTTCGCTCGCTTTTGACACCATTTTTGCCGAGGGCCAGCGCCGTTACATGGAGAGCTTTGCCGCCTATGCCCGCCAGTTCATGGGCGACCTTGATCGTCCGGATGTAGACAAGATCACCGGCCTTTCCCCGGTCATATCAATAGAGCAGAAAACCACAAACCGCAATCCCCGCTCTACAGTGGGTACCGTCACAGAGGTTTACGACTTCATGCGCCTGCTTTACGCCCGCGTTGCAGAGGCCTTCTCCTACAATACAGGCAAGAAAATGGCCAAGTTCTCCGAAGAGGAGATCATAGAGCATATTAATGATCTGTTCGCCGGCAAAAAGATCATCCTTCTGGCGCCCATAGTCAGGGGCAGAAAGGGCCACTACCGCGAGTTATTCGAACAATTAAGGAAGCAGGGCTACCTGAAAGTGCGCGTAGACGGCGAGATCACCGACCTGAAGGAAAGAATGCAGCTGGATCGTTATAAGATCCATGACATTGAGCTGGTAGTCGACCGTCTCATAGTCCAGCCAGATGCGCGTGCCCGCCTCAGTCAGAGTGTCCAGAAGTCCCTACAGATGGGTAAGGAGCTCATGTTTGTTTTGGACGCCGACAAAAATACCCTCGCGCAATACAGCCGCCAGCTCATGTGTGCCGATACAGGCCTGTCCTACGAAGAGCCTTCACCCAATACATTTTCCTTCAACTCTCCATATGGTGCATGCCCCAGGTGCAAAGGCCTCGGCAGCATCTACCAGGTCAATATGAAGGAGATCCTTCCTGACGTCTCTAAAAGCATCACGGATGGAGCCATAGCTCCCCTCGGCGCCGAGCGTGAGTCCTGGACTTTCCAGCAGGCTACTATCCTGGCAAAAAAGAATAAGATATCGCTTACCACTCCCATAAAGGACCTTCCAAAGAATAAGCTGAACATCCTGCTATATGGAAATGAGGAAGGAGTTATTACTTACGTCGATGAAGATGCTGAGGTATACCACGAGCAGGTTGCCGACCACGGCTATGAAGGAATCATCAATATGGTCCTTCGCTGGTTCAATGAAACCACCTCAGAAGCCATCCGCGACTGGGCAGAAAGCTTCATGGAGCTCAATACCTGCCCTACCTGCAATGGCGCGCGACTAAAGAAGGAATCTCTCTTTTTCAAGGTGGACGATAAGAATATTGCAGAGCTGTCTAACCTCTCACTTGCTGATTTACAAAGCTGGTTTACAGATGTAGAAAAGCGGCTGAACAAGAAACAAAACCTCATCGCCAAAGACATCCTGAAGGAGATAAGGGATCGCCTGCACTTCCTCCTCGACGTTGGCCTGCATTACCTCACACTCGACCGCCCCACTCGCACTCTTAGTGGTGGTGAGTCCCAGCGCATTCGCCTTGCCACTCAGATAGGTTCTCAACTAACCGGAATCACGTACATCCTCGATGAACCTAGCATTGGCCTCCATCAGCGCGACAACCAGAAGCTCATCAGCGCGCTCAAGAACCTCCGCGACGGTGGCAACTCAGTTCTGGTAGTAGAGCACGACAAAGACATAATGCTTGCTGCTGATCACCTTATAGATATTGGTCCTGCGGCGGGCGTTCACGGTGGCAGGATAGTCAGCCAGGGCACACCTCAGGAGGTGTTGCAAGATCACACTACTACGGCGGGCTATTTAAACCACGAGCTAAAGATCGAAGTACCAGAAGAAAGAAGAAAAGGTAACGGAAAGAAGATCGTTCTGAAAGGCGCCTCCGGCAATAACCTGAAGAACGTCAACATAGAACTTCCTCTGGGCACGTTCATCTGTGTTAGCGGTGTATCGGGCAGTGGCAAGAGCACATTGATAAATGAAACACTCTACCCTATCCTGGGCAAGCGCTGTTACCACAACTTCAAGCAAAACCCGATGCCCTACAAAAAGGTAGATGGCATTGAGCATATAGACAAGGTAATAGAGATAGACCAAAGTCCCATCGGCAGAACTCCTCGTAGCAACCCTGCCACCTACTGCGGCTTCTTCAACGAGATCCGCCAGTTGTTTACGCAGGTCCCGGAGGCTAAGATACGCGGCTATAATGCTGGTCGCTTTTCTTTCAATGTAAAAGGCGGCCGTTGTGAGGAATGTCGCGGCGGCGGCATGAGGGTCATAGAGATGAACTTCCTGCCCGATGTCTACGTGCCATGCGAGAAGTGCAATGGCAGAAGGTATAACAGAGAGACGCTGGAAATCCGTTATAAAGGCAAGTCTATTTTTGATGTGCTGAACATGACGGTAGATGAGGCGGTAGAGTTCTTTATCAATGTCCACTTCCTCCACCGTCGCATCAAGACCTTGCAGGACGTGGGTCTTGGCTACGTC
>CAMPJV010000006.1 GCA_946886975.1 uncultured Taibaiella sp.
AGTAAGTTATTCCTCCAGGCCTGGAATGAAGCAACAAATGACTTTGAGAGATTTACCGCTGCGCACTATGTGGCGCGGCATCAGACAAATGCCTCCGACAGATTGAAATGGTACGAGACAGCGTTGCAGTTTGCCCAGAAAGTTGACGACGATGCGGTTAAAGGAGCATATGCTACCCTGTACTCACACATTGCCAAAAGCTATGAAGAACTGGGGGATGCGGACAATGCACAAAAGAACGAGGAGCTAGCGGGCTCATTCATGAGAAATCCGTCGGACAAGGGTCCGTTCTATCACGGGACGAGAGCAGACCTGCAAGTGGGGGATATGCTGACGCCGGGACGAAACTCTAATTACAAGTCGGACCTGCTAATGAATCATATCTACTTCACTGCCCTGGCAAATGGCGCAGGGCTTGCAGCTGCATTGGCGAAAGGTGAAGGACGGGAGCGAGTATATATAGTAGAGCCGACAGGGAGCTTTGAAAACGACCCGAACGTGACCGATAAAAAGTTTCCAGGCAATCCGACACGCTCTTACAGGACCCTGGAGCCTTTGAAGATCGTAGGTGAGCTAACCGAGTGGGTACGGCAAACACCTGAGGACATACAAAGATGGCGCGAGCGACTAGCTAGTAGTGATGGGGAGATCATTAACTGATTCTGGCTTGTCTACAAGAACGCAGTCTGTTTAACTTACGCCTTCATACGCCTCCTTTATTTTCCGAAGGTTTAGTTTCTTCATGGGCATAAAGGCTTTTGTCACTCTGTCGGCTTGTTCCTGCGTGCCTTTGTACAGCATTTCATCTATCTCGGCTGACGTTATCTGCCATGACAGTCCATAGCGGTCTTTGATCCAGCCGCATTGTTCTGCTTCTGGTACGGCAGAAAGCTTGTCCCAATAGAAATCTAATTCAGCCTGGTCGGTGCAGTTCACCATAAACGAAACCGCTTCATTGAACTCAAATTTGTGTTCCCCAGCACTATCCATAGCAGCAAACCAACTATGGTCGAGCATATAATCAGCAAACATCACTGTACCCTCTTTGCAGTATTCGTCGCCCTTAGCGTAGCGATGTATGGCGCCCAGCTTAGTATTCTTAAAGGTTGAGATGTAGAAGTTGATCGCCTCTTCCGCTTTGCCATAGTTGTCGCCGACGAACATCAGCGCAGGCATGATAGATGGCCGCGGCTCACCTTTAGGATCAGTAAGGATCAGCTGCCAGGACAAACCGTATTTATCCTGCACCCATCCGTAGTATTTGCTGAACGGGTATTCCCCAAGGGGCATCAGTGCCTGACCACCTTCTGACAGCTTATCCCAGACTGCCTGCAGTTTTGCCTTCGCATCATCAGCGGCTGTTGCAGATGAACCAAAGAATAGCGGATCGAAGTTGACTATGAACGATACTGAAGGATTGAACTGAAAGTATGGACCAGCGCTGATAGCCATGAAGTCCTGATTCCAAAGTTGGAAACTCACCAGGTCACAGTCGCCAGACGGTGTGTTGCGGAGGACGGCAGTTTTACCAATACCTGATTCCGGGAAAATGGACGCGTAGAAGGCTGCGGCTTCCTTTGCCTCCTTGTCGAACCATAAGTGTGGGACTATCTTTTGCATAACTGGGTATTTTGAATTAGTGCGTAATAAGTCAAAGGCTATTGAGCGGGATACATTAAGGTTTGGCTTTACTGAGCTTCTTAACAGAGGGAACGCTTTTCTTTAGCAGCTCCTTCTCTTCGTTCTCCTTCTTTCTGAATGCGATAACACGCCCGATCAGGTCAAGCGGGAGCGGTTCATCATTAGGAAACTGGATTGCAGACTTACTGAGCTTATATTGCTTCAGATCCTTTTCGAATGTTTTGAGCAGCTCCGGGCTGAAGGGGTAGGACAAAGAGATGTGATTGGTGAAGGCGGCGTAGTAGATCAGGTAGCCTTTGTATTTAAAGCAAGGTACCTGGTAGCTTATTGCCTCCTCCACGGCAGGCACGAGCTGGTGGACGAAGTCGCGGATGGATTGCATTCGTTGCTGTGCTTCTTCCGGATGAGCCTGGTGATATTCGTTTATTGTCTTGTAGTCCGTCTTTGCCATTGGTGTAGCATTTAGTAAACTGATACAAACTTACGCAGTTGCAGTGGATGACATCGGGGCCGTTTGCGACAATTCAGGGGGTGTATGCGCTGAGGTAGACGGAATTGTTTCTGTGCCGAACTGCAGGCCCTGGGGTAATGACTACGGTCATTGTTACTTGTAATCTCCATCATTTTTCAGCTACGGTGCCGGCAATACATTCGCATGTAAATATTGAACATGCCGTCTAAGCACCTCCATACTGCCGGGCTCGCGGAGCTATTAGATTGTCTTCAAAAGGAGTATTACGCACCAATAGGCGCTGCTCATGCTCAATCAATCGAGGGAGGATCGGCTGAAGTGATGGATACCGTGGTCAGGGAATATCTAAGTCTGAGGCTGGATAGATTAGTGCCTTACCTAACGGAGCTTTCCAGGAAGTCGACAGACGGCCATAATTGCGGCACGTGCCAGGGTAAATGCCATCTTGAGCACGGTTCCTACATTTCTGAGCTGATGCACTCTCACGACCTGATCAGGAAGAGTGCAACGGCTGATGCTTCGGAAGCTGACCCAGGACGGCTGAAAGCACTGCTGGCTGAATCCATAATTGTGGAGTCGACCTATTTAATTCCCGCCATATCCAAGGCGCAAAAGACGATCAATGTCCAAGGTTAGCCAGAGGCATACTATCATCATAGAAAAGCCTGTAAAAGAGGACCATATTTGCTATCACTGCGGGACGCCCTGCATTACAGATAGTATTGCCATAGAAGAAAAATACTTCTGCTGTGAGGGTTGTAAGCTAGTCTACGAAATCATTAATAACAATGGGCTCTGCGACTATTACAAGCTTGAGTCACATCCGGGCCTCTCGCAGATAAAGGGTGTAAGAAGAGATAAGTACAGCTACCTGGACAATGGAGATATTGCCAAGAAACTGCTGAAGTTTACGGATGGTACCCACAGCATTATTCAGCTCTACATACCGGGTGTCCACTGCAGTTCCTGTATGTGGCTGCTGGAGCACATGCACCGTATTCATCCCGGCATTACAGAAAGCAGGCTAAACTTCACAGCTAAGGAAGTTACCATACACTTTCTCAATGAGCAGACAGGCGTTCGGCAGATCGTGGAATTGCTTACTACCCTGGGCTACGAGCCCTATATCAGCCTTGATGACTCGGGAGAGAAAAAGCCTCAGCGCCTGGACAAAAAGAAGATCTATAAACTGGGAGTGGCGGGCTTCTGCTTCGGCAACATCATGATGCTCAGCTTTCCGGAATACCTGACAGGAAGCGCGGCGATGGAGCACCAGTATGCGCAGCTGTTTAGGGTGCTCAACCTGATTCTGGCTTTACCGGTCTTCTTTTTCAGTGCATCACAGTTCTTCAGCAATGCGTGGGCAGGATTAAAGCAGAAAGTGCTTAATATAGATGCTCCGATCGCGCTAGCTATTCTCATAACATTTGCCAGGAGTGTATTTGAAATTGTGACTAACACAGGCGCCGGGTACCTGGATAGTATGAGCGGCATCGTTTTCTTCATGCTTGTCGGTAGACTGGTGCAGGAGCGCACCTACCGCTCCCTATCTTTTCACCGCGATTACAAGGCGTACTTCCCCATAGCCGTAACTGTACTGACAGAGAAAGGAACGGACAGTCGCCATCTTCAGGACCTTAAAGAACGCGATGTGGTGCTGCTGCATAGTGAAGAGATCATTCCTGCCGATGCCATAGTGCTGAAAGGAAACGCCCGCATAGACTACAGTTTTGTAACAGGTGAGAGCGAGCCGGTAAAGATCGGGCAGGGCGAAACGGTCTATGCCGGAGGCAGGCAGATAGGTGAGCAGATCACCATTCAGATCATAAAGCCGGTGGCCGGCAGCTACCTCACCTCCCTGTGGAATCACTATTCCTTTGCCAGGGACAAGGGTGAGAAGAATGACGAGAGAAGCGTGATCCACGTACTCAGCAAATATTTTACTGTGGTGCTATTGGGACTAGCCCTCCTGACCGCTTTATTCTGGGCCTTCAAAGATCCCTCCGTTATCATTCCCAGTGTCAGCGCCATGCTTATAGTGGCCTGCCCTTGCGCGCTGCTACTCTCGGCAACGTTTACGAATGGCAACCTCCTGAGGCTCTTCAGCAATAATGGCCTCTTCCTACGGGACGCCACCATCATCGAGCAGCTCGGTAATATAGACCACATTGTTTTCGACAAGACAGGAACCCTTACCCAAGGCAACTATGCCGCCTACCTTGGCAGCGACAAACTGACCGACGACGAGAAGGCTCTTGTGTATAGCGTTGTCGTCTCCAGTCAACATCCCTACAGCAAGGCGCTTGCTACATTCCTTGGCCATTGCACCCTTCAACAAGTTGCCTCCTGGAAAGAACACGCAGGGAAGGGGCTCGAGGCTACGGTAAATGGCAGACAAGTCTTGGTGGGCTCTGCGGAATTCGTACATGAACCGAGGCCCGCCTCCGCCGCCAATGTATATGTCAGGATTGATCAAAAGACATATGCGTTTTGTGTTTTCCCAAAGTTTAGAGATGCTATTCCATCCGTTATTCCAGCACTTGGCAGGGAGTACGAGTTATCACTGCTATCGGGAGACAACAACAAGCAGGAAACCTTTCTGAGAGGGTTATTCGGGAAAAAGAGCACCCTGCTATTCAGGCAGCAACCCGTGGATAAGCTGGTCGTCGTTGAACGCATTCAGAGAAAAGGCAAAAAGGTAATGATGGTTGGCGATGGGCTGAATGATGCAGGAGCGCTGCAGCAGAGCAATGTGGGCGTCACCCTGGCAGATGACATAAACAATTTTACACCGGCGTGTGACGCCATACTCGATGCTAAACGCCTCAGGTTTCTGCCTGCATTGCTTAAGCTGGGTAAATCAGGACGTACCATCATCAATAGCAGTTTTATTGTCTCCATACTCTATAATATCATTGGTCTTACTATAGCTATGCAGGGTAAGATGAGCCCAATGATCGCCGCCATCCTGATGCCTGCGAGCACATTAACCATCATCCTCATCACAAGCTGTACCAGCAGTATCATAGCCAAAGGGCTGGGACTGTCGCTGAAGAGCAGGTAGGAAGCCGCCAAACAATGACCAGGATCATCTTTTTGCTTGAGTAACGTCATAGTCAAGTCATATACTCAAGGGTAGTTTTGTCCTTTAATCAGCATGTTATGACCGCACTTTATCTCCTCATCATCGCCAGCATTGTGGTTGCGGCCACTTTCCTTGGCGCTTTTATCTGGAGCGTGAAAAACAACCAGTTCGAAGATCAGCAGGGCTCAGCTATGAGAATGCTGCATGACAATGAAACTTCATCAGACAAATAATCATAATCAAACTTTCATGAGTATCACTTCACAACCTGTCGGTAAAGTACAGGAAGTAAAGATCCAGGCAGGAACAGGTCAGTTGGATAAATTCTTCTATGACAACAAGATCGTTAAGTGGTTTGCGTATGCCACTATTTTCTGGGGGCTGGTAGGCATGCTTGCAGGCCTGTACGCAGCATTTCAGCTCGTATTCCCGCAACTGAACCTTGGGATCGCCGAGACATCCTTCGGCCGGGTAAGGCCCGTCCATACGAATGCGGTCATCTTTGCCTTCGTTGGTAATGGCATCTTTATGGGGGTCTATTATTCGCTTCAGCGTCTTTGCAAGGCGCGTATGTATAGCGATAAGCTTAGCTGGCTTCACTATTGGGGATGGCAACTCATCATTGTCCTTGCAGCCGTTTCCCTGCTTGCAGGCTACACCACCGGTAAAGAATACGCTGAGCTGGAGTGGCCCATAGACATACTCATCACCTTCATTTGGGTTGTCTTCGGCTGGAACATGTTCGGGACTATCGTTAAGCGTCGCGAGCGTCACCTTTATGTGGCGATCTGGTTCTACATCGCCACGTTCGTTACTGTTGCCATGCTGCACATAGTCAACTCCGTGGAGATCCCCTTTACATGGATGAAGTCATATTCCTGGTACGCTGGTGTGCAGGATGCCCTGGTGCAATGGTGGTACGGACACAACGCGGTGGCGTTCTTCCTGACTACTCCATACCTCGGCCTTATGTACTACTTTCTGCCGAAGGCTGCCAATCGTCCTGTTTACTCCTACAGACTTTCAATCATTCACTTCTGGGCACTTATATTCATCTACATCTGGGCCGGGCCGCACCACCTGCTGTATACGGCTTTGCCTAACTGGGCACAGTCGCTGGGTACCGTATTTTCGATAATGCTGCTGGCTCCATCATGGGGAGGAATGCTGAACGGGCTGCTAACACTGCGCGGGGCATGGGACAAGGTCAGGGAAGATGTGGTGCTGAAGTTCCTGGTAGTAGCAATCACTGCTTATGGTATGGCAACCTTCGAAGGTCCCATGCTTAGTCTTAAGAACGTGAATGCCATTTCGCACTTCACAGACTGGACAATTGCCCACGTGCATGTGGGCGCGCTGGGCTGGAACGGCCTGCTAACCTTTGGTGTGCTTTACTGGCTCATTCCCCGCATATTCAGGACGAACCTGTATTCTCTTAAAATGGCGAACTGGCACTTCTGGCTGGCTACGCTTGGTATTGTTTTCTACGCTGTGCCAATGTACTGGGCGGGCTTCATGCAATACCTCTCTCTTAAACAATTCACTCCCGAGGGAACACTGGCGAACCAGTTCATGGAAACGGTAGACCAGATGCGTCCTTTCTACGCAATGCGCGGAGTAGGGGGAAGCCTGTATCTGCTGGGGGCCCTGTTGATGGGATTCAACCTCTGGAAGACAGTAAAGCTGGGTAAGGCTGTGAACGATGAAGCTGCGGAGGCGGCACCCCTGGAAAAAGTTTATGTTCCTCATGGGAAGGACCACTGGCATCGCTGGATTGAGCGTCGTCCTGTGCAGCTTATGGTTGGATCACTGATTGTGGTTATCATTGGCGGTGCCATAGAGATCATCCCAACCTTCATGGTGAAGTCTAATGTACCTACGATAGCAAGCGTAAAGCCATATACCCCGCTTGAGCTCCATGGCCGCGACATTTATGTGCGTGAAGGTTGCTACACCTGCCATAGCCAGATGGTACGTCCTTTCCGTCATGAAGTAGCGAGGTATGGAGAATATTCTAAGGCAGGTGAGTTTGTGTACGACCATCCCTTCCAATGGGGTAGTAAGCGTACCGGTCCTGACCTCGCCCGTATAGGCGGCAAATACCCGGATAGCTGGCACTACAACCATATGTATGAGCCAACCAGCATGTCGCCCGGTTCCATAATGCCCAACTACCCTTGGCTGATGGAAGACGAAATAGACACAGCCATTTCCGGCGCCAAGATAAGGGCGATGCAAACGCTGGGCGTGCCTTATGCCAAAGGATTTGATAAGATGGCGAACAGAGAGCTGACAAAGCAGGCAGATAAGATCAGGGACAATCTTGCTAAGGACGGTATCAAAACAAAATCCAATAAAGAGATCATAGCGCTGATAGCATACCTGCAGCGGGTTGGTACGGATATAAAACTGCAGCAGAAGACAGTATCAAACTAATAGTTCAAGATCATAATTGCAGACAATGAAATTCAAGAATTATCTCGAAAGCATAGCAGATGTAGGAATCTATCCGATGGCCTCATTGCTCATATTCTTCATCTTCTTCACCCTTCTAGCGATATGGGCGTTCAGAGCGAACAAGAAGTACATCGACCACATGAAGAACATTCCCCTTGGCGGAACTGATGATAATAATCTATAAAAAGCATAGCAATGCGCACAAGTCTTAAATCTATTCTCTTATCTCTTCAGGTGTTATTGTTCGCGCCTGTAGTGTTACTCGCGCAGTCTGAACCTGCGGCCCCTGCAAAAGCTGCGGCGAGCAGTCTGCCTGATCCTGTTTTCCTGGCCCTGCTTGGCTTTTCGATACTTTTGCTTTTTGCCATTGCCGTACTCGCAAATGTGCTGAAGAATCTTTCCTTCGCCTATAGGGACAAGCTTCGCAAAGCAAAAGAATCGGTTGCAGCCAAAGCAACGCTGCTACTGCTAATTTCTTACGGCTTCGTTACATCCGCCATCGCGGCTGAAGCAGATACTGCGGCAGCTGCCGCACTGCCGTCCTCACCCTATATAGCGGGTGTGCTGAAGAAGGAGTTTTATACACTTACCGGATTAGTAGTCTTCGAGTTAACCATTGTTTTCGCTTTATTGTTGATGATCAGGTATATGATTGGCCTTATTGTCGCAAAGCCAGGGCTCGCGCTTTCCCCGGAAGCAGCGAGGGCCGTAAAAGGCGCAAAGAAGATATCCTTCTGGGACCGCTTCCACAACACAGTACCGGTAGAAGAGGAACAGGACATCGTGCTGGACCATGACTATGATGGTATCAGAGAGCTTGATAATAACCTGCCCGCATGGTGGAAGTATGGTTTCTATCTCACCATTGTCGTGGCGTTTGTGTATGTGTGGTATTACCATTCCGGCGCTGGTCCTACTCAGTTAGATGAGTACGCGGCCGAAGTGAAGGCGGGTGAAGAGGCCAAGGAAGCTTACCTGGCAAAGTCTGCAGGCAATATAGATGAGAACACAGTAAAGATGGGTGACGAGGCAAGTATATCGTCCGGAAAGACGCTGTATGCCAGCAACTGTGCTGCATGCCATGCTCCCGACGGCGGGGGCACCGTAGGTCCCAACCTCACTGATAGCTACTGGTTGCATGGTGGCAGCATTAGTGATGTATTTAAGTCGATCAAGTACGGCTGGGCGGATAAAGGTATGAAGAGCTGGAAGGATGATTTCTCGCCGAAGCAGATTGCCGACCTGTCCACCTTCATTAAATCTCTGAATGGAACAACTCCGGCCGCTCCTAAAGACAAGCAAGGAGAATTGTATACAGAAGGTTCGGAAGAGAAGGCGCCCGATAGCACAAAGGCTATTGCAGTAAACTAGAGGAAATTAAAAGAGGCAAGATGTTGAGTGAGGCAAAATCTGATTTTAAGGTAGCAAATGATTCCTTCCGGGACACAGTTGCAACTTCGGATAGGGACGGTAACAGAATCTGGCTAAATCCCCAGAAGCCAAAAGGCAAGCTATACAACGCAAGAACAATCCTGAGCATTGTTTACCTGTTTGTGTTTTTTGCGCTTCCCTTTGTTAAGGTGAACGGCCACCCGGTTTTTCTGCTAAACATCATCGAGCGCAAGTTCATTCTCTTTGGTCAGATCTTCTGGCCACAGGACTTTTTCATCTTTGGACTTGGCATGGTCGTGTCTATTGTGTTTATCGCCTTGTTCACGGTCGTTTTTGGTAGGGTGTTCTGCGGCTGGGCGTGTCCGCAGACCGTGTTCATGGAAATGGTGTTCCGCAGGATTGAGTACTGGATAGAAGGAGACGCTGCTAAGCAGAAGATGCTAAAAAAGGCTCCGTGGACTACCCGGAAGATAGCGAAAAAGACCTTCAAATGGACAGTCTTCTGGATAGTGAGCTTTCTTATAGCCAATACCTTTCTCGCATACGTTATTGGTGTGGACGACCTGCTCAGGATAGTGCGGGAGCCCATGAGCGAGCACGTCGGTGGTTTGGCTGCTATAGTCATTTTTACTTCAATTTTCTTCCTCGTTTACTCCTGGTTTCGCGAGCAGGTGTGTACGGTTGTGTGTCCTTACGGCCGTATGCAAGGGGTGCTCCTCGACAGGAATTCACTGGTAGTGGCATACGACTATGAACGTGGTGAGCAGCGGGCGAAGTTTAACAAGAGCAAGGAACGTACTGAAGGGGACTGTATTGACTGCATGCAATGCGTCAAGGTCTGCCCTACCGGTATTGACATTCGTAACGGTACACAACTTGAATGTATCAACTGCACGGCTTGTATAGACGCATGCGATCATATGATGGAGGCCGTGGGCTTCGACAAAGGTCTCATTCGCCTGGCCTCTGAGAGCAATATTGCGGAGAAGAAGCCCTTCAGGCTCACCAGTAGGGTAAAAGCCTATAGTGCAGTGATGGTAGTCTTACTCGGAGTCCTTGTTTTTCTCCTTGCCAGCCGTGCCGATGTGGGAATTACACTGATGCGCACACCCGGGCAGCTTTTCCAGGAACATCCTGATCGTCAGCTCAGCAATTTATATAACTATAAGTTCCTGAATAAGACCTACCAGGATAAGGAACTCACATTAAAGCCAGAAAACTTCAAGGGTGAGCTGAAAATAGTAGGAGGTAAAAGCCTGCGTGTTCCGAGGGAAGGTTTTATCTCAGGATCAATGTTCATATACCTGGAAAATGCCGAGGTTAAGGGCAGAAAGACGCAACTGAAGATTGGCGTTTATGAGGGGAATGAGAAGATCGAAACCATCAGTACGACCTTTTTAGGGCCATTTAATGGAAATTAAACACAGAGATCAATGAATACTTTAAAAATGGGGTGGGGCACTAGGATTGCTTTTTTGTATGGTGGTTTTGTCCTGCTTATAGCAACCCTTGTGGTAGGCAGCATGAGGCAGGACTTTGACCTGGTGAGCGCAGACTACTATGAGCAGGAGCTAAAGTATCAGGAGGTGATTGACGCAGGCAAGAATCAGTCGGTCTTGTCCGAGGCGGTTGCTTTAGGTGTTGATGATAATCAGGTGGTACTGAGCTTTCCTGACGAGTTTTCCGGTGCTGCTCTTACCGGTCAGGTTAGTTTTTATTCTCCTGTAGATGCTTCGTGGGACAGGAACTTCGACATATCGACTTCAGACAACAAAATGCTTATTCCCAGGCCTCGGTTGCAAAGCACAGCCTATAAGGTCAAGATTCAGTGGACTTCTGAGGGAAAGGACTATTACCAGGAAACCGAACTAACGCTAAAGCCATGAATGCCGTAACCCTTACAATGGCATTACTGATGGGCGCAGCAGGCAGTCTTCACTGCGTGGGTATGTGCGGGCCGATTATGCTGGTCATGCCGTTCCAGGCATTGTCCGGCTTCGGCAGGTGGCTTGGAATATCGCTTTACCATCTAGGTCGCATCTCTGTCTATGCCTTACTCGGACTGGTACTTCATTCCTTTACAACTTTGTTTCAGCCCCACTGGCAACAGTATATTTCTGTCACCCTTGGAGTGCTACTCTTGTTAACTGGAGTGCTCTCTTTTTTTTCGGCTCGCCTTCAATTCAGGATGCCGTGGACGGGCTTTATCACCAAGCAACTTGGCAGGTTCATGGGAAGCCCGCGCCTTTCAGGTCTGTTCTTCACGGGTGCGCTCAACGGACTTTTGCCGTGCGGACTTGTTTACATGGCCTTGTCAATGGCAGTCACCGCAGATACAGCTTTGCAGTCAATGTCGCTTATGTTCGCGTTTGGACTCGGCACTGCTCCTATGCTGGTCGCCCTCACGGTATTGAAGATGCGCATTGCTCCCCTGCTGCCTGCATTTCGAAAGATGGTGCCAGTTGTTATATTCTGCTTTGGCTGTGTTCTCCTTGTTCGCGGGCTGAATCTGGGTATCCCTTGGTTAAGTCCCGAAGTGAAGATGGAGCAGCAAACAGTAAAGGCAAGCTGTTGTCATCAAACCTGAACGGATGATATCGGTCAGTTTTCGCATTGACGAGCGTTCTTTTTATAAGCTTTAATACGATTTAGTTTTACATAGAGTACGATTAAACCTGTGCAAATGTCATTAACAAATACACCTGTCTATTACGAGGAAGCGTCAGACTGGCTGAAAATACTGGATACTCTCCAGCAGGAAAACGTTCGCCTGAAGAACCGTATCGCTGAGGTGATCAGGATGGATGTTAATGGCAATACACTTGATCAGGCGGAGCTCATCCTTAGCAGTATTATTAACAAGGAGGCAGTTATCGCACTATTGCGTCGGGATATCGTTCAGCACATAAAGGAGACGGCCAATGGCAACGCAGAGCTGAAACAGTCCAAGCTCAGGGAGGACATTGGTAAGATGCAGGATGAGCTGAAGCGACTTGCTGCAGAACTAGCAAGTTATATAAGCACCGCTGCCTGACCCTAGTTTACCATATTCTTTAGCTTCTTTTCATCGAGGATCCGGATGTCCCCCGCCTTAATGTCAATTAGTCTTTCGTCCTTAAAGTCGCTCAGCGTGCGTATAAGAGATTCCTTTGCCGTTCCCGCGATGGTGGCAAGATTTTCCCTGCTCAGGTCTATCATGTAGTCTTCACTGCTGCCTTTGTATTTTGAGTAGAGCATTACCAGCGCGTCAGCTACTTTTTTTCTCAGCGAGTTGTAAGCAATACCGAGTAGCTGTCTTTCTTTTTCGGCCACATTCTTTGCCAGCAGCTGCACAAACTTTTGCATCACATCCCTGTTGCTGTTTATCAGGTGCATAAAGTGATCCTTGGGAACGGTTGCTATTTCACTGTCTTCCATGGCTTCTGCGGTCTCTTTATACGCAGTCCCCTCGAGCAACGCGACATATCCAAAGAAGTCTCCCTGGTTATATAATCCGGTTACCAGCTCCTTGCCGTCATCATTGGTCTTATAAGTTTTTATTTTCCCAGACTCAATATAGAATAGTCTCAGAGCATGGTGACCCTCAGTGTACACAGTCTGTTTTTTCTTGTATTGGTTCAGATTGCCGCTTTCCGCCAGATCTTTCAGGATATCCTTCCCACCCGCAGTGCCAATGATAGTGTTCAGTCCCTGCAGGTCCGGTGTAATGTTTAGCTTCGTTAGCTCGGCCTTTCTAAGCCTGCTTTCTATGGCATTCAGGAGCTCCGTTCCATTGAATGGCTTAGTTATGTAGTCATCTGCGCCTAGTTCCATTCCTTTCCTGATTTCCGTACGCTCAGCCTTGGCAGTCAGAAAGATGAATGGTATGTTCTGCGTGTCCGGGTTCTTCTGGAGCATGTGTATCACACCATAGCCGTCCAACACCGGCATCATAATATCACAGACGATGATATCCGGCTTCTTAGCTATTGCCACGGCTACGCCCTGCTTGCCGTCAGGGGCCGTATGGACGCCATAGCCCGCCAGCTCCAGAATTTCCGCCATGTTCTCACGTATGTCCGCATTGTCTTCTATCAGTAAAATCTTTTTCATTTATGCTTCTTTGTTTCTTTCAAAAGTTAGTACGAACTCCGTTCCCGTTTCCAGCTCGCTCCTGCAATCAATATTTCCGTTCATCAGTTCTGTGTACTTCGAAACGATATGTAGTCCTAAGCCTGTACCCTGGATGTTAGTCACGTTCATCCCTCTGAAAAATCGCTCAAACAGATGCTGCTGGTCTTCTTTAGATATGCCCAGACCGCTGTCTTTAACCCTCAGCACCATTCTGTCACCCTCTATTCCGGTGCTAATGGTGATATCGCTGTGGTCTGGTGAAAATTTGATGGCGTTAGATATCAGGTTCATCACTATATGCTTCAGCATCGATAGATCGAGCATAAACTCCGCGGACCCTTCATGGTTATAGTTTATTTCCTGTCCGGGTTTCATAATGGTTCTCATTTCACTGATCAGGGAAGTGATCACCTCTGGTACATCTATCTCTGCAAATCGCACCTGTATCTTTCCCTCTTCTATTCTTCCCACCGACAGAAAATCGTTCAGAATATCATTCAACATATTTACGGACGACACTATCCGCTGAATATGTTTTTCCCTCTTCGGGTGATCTTCAGTCTGTGTGTACTTTGACACGAGGTATGCTGATGAAAGGATGGTGCTAAGCGGGGTTCGGAATTCATGCGACGCCATCGAAACGAATCTCGATTTCAGCTCATTCAGTTCCTTTTCTTTCTCGAGTGCCTTAGTTAACGAGAGTGTCCTTTCGTTCACTTTCTGCTCCAATTCTGCATTCAGGTTCACCAGTGCCGCTTCCGATGCCTTCCTGATGCTTATGTCGCTGACAAACGCTATCGTGTACTGACCCTCAGGTGTGTTGTACACGCTCAGACTCACCTCCACGGGGAACTCACTCCCGTCCTTCTTAACTGCATAAAGGTCCATGCCCAGCCCCATAGGGCGGCTGTGCGGGCTACCGCTGGTGTAGGTTTGTCTATGCGCCACATGTCGTTCTTTGTACCGCGGCGGAATAAGTACCTCTATCTTTTTCCCTTTGAGCTCACCCTGGTTATATCCAAACTGCTTCAGAGCGAACTCGTTCAGCAGCACCATATTGCCCGCAGTGTCAACGGTGATAATGCCAATAGCAGCATTGTTGAAGAGTGCTTCAAACTGTTGATTCAAGTTGGTTACTTCCATCATGTGGTTTAAGTCATCTGCCTACCAGAGCACAAACTTATTAAAGTTCTCCTGCTCAGGGAAGTGATGACAGACTTTGTGTCAGTTTGTCCCTGAAACAATAAATATAATGTAAATACACTAGTGCGGAAGCCGTAGCCCGGCCCCGGAACATTTTGTTGTTAGCGCCTACCCGGTCTGATAGAGCAATGCCTCTCTCTAATATTGCTATAAACTACTCTTTGGGCCCGCTTTTTCAAGCATCGACTCATGTCTAATGCTCATGCACCTCGCCTGCATTGGTCATCTTCGCCATAAGGAAGAAGGCTCCGTTTAGAACGACCTTTGTGCCCGCGGGCAGGCTCACGACAGGCTTTATCTCTGTATATCCTACGTCAGATGCGCCCCGCATTACCTGTATTCTTTCAAAGCTTGTGACAGAGTCTGCATGATCGGCGGGTTTATTTCCGGTGAGAGCGAAGATGTAATCCTTGCCGCCTTTGTTCACTACGGCTTCATCCGGAACGGAGGGGTAGACGTTTTCGCCAAGACTTATCCTTGCCGTCACGCTCATTCCTTCGATCAATCCTGTTTTGTCATTAATTACATGTGCGTGTACCGGTACTGCCTTGGAATCATTAGCAAAGGCGGTGCCTATTGAATAGACGGTCGCATCGTACTCCTTGCCGGGACTGTTGGTGAGGGTAAAGTGAATTGTTTGCCCGGATTTAACCTTCTGCAAATCTTTTTCGTAGACGAAAAGGTCCAGGTGGAGCTCTGAATTGTTGATGATCTCTGCAATAGGGGTATTTGCATCAATGACGGAACCTATTTGTGCCCATATATTCGATATAGTGCCGCTGATCGGGGCCAAAACAGCAAGAGTAGAAGAAATGCTTTCTGAGGAGGAGACACCCATGGCCGAAAGCTGCTTTTGCAGAGCACTCCTCTGCGCTCGCAGTCCCTCCAGCTCAGCTTCCAGTCTTTCCATGTTTTTGTAAGGGGCCGCATTCCCTTCTACCAGATCCTTCTGCCGCTGGAGGTCCTTCTCTGTATATTCAACTTGGCTGCGTACGGCGATAAGCCGGTGCTGTATGCCCGACAGTTCGGTATTAGCAATTGTCCCAATGACCTGTCCTTTTTTGACGTATTGTCCAGGCTGAACGTTCAAGGTTCTCAAGACCCCGTTTGCAAGGGAAGTGACCAGTGCCTTGTTCTGCTTTGGCACTTCGAGCGTGCCGCTGACACTTAGTGCCGTTGTGAGATTTTTCATCTCAACACTTCCAAGGGCCACTCCCGCTGCTTTCATCTGCTCCGCGGTCAGTGATACTACCGTGCTCTCTTCCTGAATCTCTTCCCGCTGTGAGACTGTTTCTGTTTTTCCCCCGCAAGACTGAAGCAGAAGAAACGTGCCGAGGCTATATAGTGTGATAATTTGGTTCATCATTAACGGTTTAAGAAGTAATTAAGTTGTAACGCACTCAAGTTATAATTGTGAAGGGCGTCAATGTAGTTTTTTCGAATATCAACTGCTTGGCTAAGATATTGAGATAGCTCGGCGAAGCTGATCACTCCGCCCTTGTAGGCAAGGTTGGCTGCGTCAAGAATACTCACCGCTTGAGCTAGTCCTGTCATTTCGTAGTATTCCAATGACTGGTAACTTTTTTCTAGGGCTTGTTTCGCCTGTTGCGCCTGCCCGTTGAACACTTGCGTCTGGTATTGATATATGGTTTGCTGATAATCCTTTTCCAGTCTGGCTGCTCTTATCTTAGCTCTGTAATTGCCAAGCCCCAGCAGTGGTACCCCGACTGTCACAGAATACCCCGAATATGCATTACTAAATCCATAGACGCGTTGGGAAAAGACCCTGCCTGATAATTCAGGTAGTGTGCTGAGTCGGGCGACCAGTATGTCTGCCTGTGCAATATTAACCGCTTGCCGCTGTAGTCCAAGTACGGGGTGATCAGGAGCTTCTGACGGTGGTAACTGCGCCTCTATTTTCCCGAGCGGAACTTCCTTTGGCAGATACATGGAATCAGTATTCAGCAGCGCTTTCAACTGTAGTTGCTGCGATGCCAGTTCGTTTTGTACGGATGCCAGCTGGACATGTATTTCCTGGCTCCTGGCATTAGCGGAAAGGCTGTCAAGCCCTGCGCTCTCTCCGGTTCTTGCCCGCAGCCTTGCAATGTCAGCAAGCTCGCTATAGACACTGTCCAATTGCTTCCATAGCTGCATACGAGTCTGATGGTACCAAAGCGTGTAATACACCATTTGAACATTCCTTCTTATCTCCAGCTCCTTTATCTGCTTTGAATACCTCGTTGATCGCACCTGCTCATTCAGCAATGAGCGCCGGGCAGAGTAAACGCCTGGCCATTCTATAGACTGTGATAGGCCGATCTTTAATATACCCTGCCTGTCTGCTGGCGTAAGGTCCTCATTTTCCGCAAAGATGCCTGTTTTGGGTAAGTTAAACCAGGTACCCACCATAGCCTGCGAACGCCTCAATGAAATATCGCTGCTCTTTAACTGCAGATTGTTACGAAGCGCTATTTCATAAGCTTCCTCCGCTGAGAGCCGTATCGGATTTTGAAGTGAGCCGGAGCTTTTTTGTCCTTGTGCCGATGTGCTGAACAAAAGCAGCAGCATGGCTCCCGCGGGCAGGACAGCCCGGGAATGTCTTCCACCAGCTTTAGAGAAAAGGATATACAACAGGGGGAGCACGATCAAAGTGAGGAACGTAGCTGTAATGAGCCCCCCGATCACAACTGTGGCAAGTGGCTTCTGAACCTCTGCGCCAGCTCCGCTTGAAAGGGCCATCGGCAGGAACCCTAATGAAGCTACGGTAGCCGTCATCAGTACAGGTCGAAGTCTGATCCTCGTACCTTCCATCACTCTTCTAATGACATTGTTCATACCGTCCTTCGCCAGTTGATTAAATGTGCCAATAAGCACAATGCCGTTCAGCACAGCCACCCCGAACAATGCAATAAAGCCCACACCAGCGGAGATGGAAAAGGGCATATCCCTTAGCAGTAGCGCAAACACACCACCTATCGCAGACATTGGTATAGCCGTAAATATCAAAGTTGCCTGCTTCGCCGATCTAAAGGTAAAATACAGAAGGATAAAGATCAGGAACAGGGCTATCGGGACAGCAACCATCAGCCTTGCGGAGGCCTGCTCGAGATTTTCGAATGTTCCACCGTAGGTGAGATAGTAGCCTGGCGGAAGCTGCAACCGGGTCATTTTCCGTTGGATATCCTCAACAACACTTTGCACATCACGTCCTCTTACATTAAAGCCGACAACCACGCGCCTTTTCGCATCCTCTCTGCTTATCTGAGCAGGACCTTCCTTGAACGACACTTTTGCGACCTGGCTCAGCGGCACTTGATTACCGCTTGCAATAGGTATGTAGAGATTGGCCACGTCATTGATAGAAGTTCTGTGACTACTATCCAGTCGTACTACAAGATCAAATTTTCTTTCATCTTCATAGACAACTCCTGCCTTTGTTCCGGCAAAGGCTGCTGTAACTATCTGATTTACGTCAGATATATTTATGCCATAAGCAGCCATTTGAGTTCTATTATACTCAATGGTGATCTGAGGCAGGCCGGCTGTTTGTTCAATCTGAGGATCGCTAGCGCCTTCCACAGACGCAACTACTTCAGCAACTTTAGGTGCCAGCTCAGCAAGGGTAGCAATGTTCTCACCAAATATCTTTATCGCCACATCCTGGCGTACCCCTGTCATCAGCTCATTAAATCGCATTTGGATAGGCTGATTGGCTTCAAAGAATACACCCGGTATCGTTTCCAGCTTTTCCAGCATCAGCCGTGAGAGTTCATTATAGTCTGAGGTCGTTGTCCATTCGTTCTTATCCTTTAATACGATGATAAGATCAGATGTCTCCGGAGGCATCGGATCTGTTGGAATTTCCGCACTGCCCGTTTTACCAACCACTTGTTTCACCTCGGGAAAGGACATTATAATGCGCTGAGCCTGCAATGATGTCTCTATGCTTTGTGACAGTGAAGCACCCTGCGGCAGGATACAATGAAAGGCGTAGTCACCTTCCTGGAGCTGAGGCAGAAATTCACCGCCCATTCTGCTGAAGGCGAATAATGTAATCAGCAGCAGCGAACTGGCTATACCCACCACCAAGTATCTCATCTTAATAGACCATTTTAGTATGGGCTGATACTTCCGTTGGAAGAATTCCATCATTCGATCTGAGATGTTCCTTTTGTGCCCGGGCGTTTTTTTTAATACCAACGCACACATCATAGGAATGTAGGTAAGAGAAAGGATAAGTGCTCCCAGAATGGCAAAGGCTACTGTCTGTGCCATAGGCCTGAACATCTTCCCCTCTATGCCAACAAGGGTAAGTATAGGTATGTATACGATAAGGATGATAATCTCACCAAATGCCGCACTACTCCTGATGCGTGAAGCGGAAGTATAAACTTCCTGGTCCATTTCTGACTGTGTAAGTACCTTCCTCGTTTTACGCAAGCCAAGATGATGCATGGTAGCTTCTACTATAATTACCGCTCCGTCCACAATCAGGCCAAAGTCTATAGCTCCCAGTGACATAAGATTGGCGCTCACTCCAAACACATTCATCATGCCGAGTGCAAACATCATTGAGAGGGGAATGGCTGAGGCGACGATAAGACCAGCTCTTAAGTTCCCGAGGAAGAGGACTAGCACGAAAATAACTATAAGTGCACCCTCAATCAGGTTCGTCTCTACAGTTCCGATTGCCCTGTCCACAAGGTTGGTCCTGTCCAGGAAGGGTTCTATCTCAATATCTGCAGGAAGTGATTTCCTGATCGTTTCCATCTTATTCTTCACTCCTGCCACCACTTTTGCGCTGTTTGCACCCTTGAGCATCATGACCATGCCCCCAACCACCTCTGTTTCTCCATTCCGGGTCATCGCACCGTATCTGATTGCATTTCCGATTCGAGGTGTAGCCACATGCCTTACCAGGACAGGTATGTTATTTACGCTTTTGATTACGATGTTACCAATATCCTCAAGAGAAGAAACAAGTCCAATGCCCCTGATGAAGTAGGCGTTGGGCTTCTTGTCGATGTAAGCGCCTCCTGTATTGGCGTTGTTCTTTTCCAGAGCCTGCAAGAGCTCTGCGATGGAAACATTCATTGCCTTTAGCTGGCCAGGGTCTACAGCTACCTCATACTGCTTCACGAACCCGCCAAAGGAGTTTACTTCTGCGACTCCAGCTGTGCCATATAGCTGTCGGGCTACAATCCAGTCCTGCATGGTCCGCAGGTCCATTGCCGAGTACTTATGCTCAGCTCCTTTCATATGGTGAATCACGTATTGATAAATTTCACCCAAGCCAGTGGAAACAGGCGCCAGCACAGGGGTTCCCATCGCTTCGGGTATTTCCTTCTCCGCCTCTTTCAGCCGTTCGTTGATTAGCTGGCGGGCAAAGTATATATCCACGTTTTCGTGAAACACCACGGTCACTACAGAAAGGCCAAAGCGCGAAATAGAGCGGATTTCGGCGAGGTCGGGAAGGGTTCCAAGAGACAGCTCGATAGGCGAGGTGACGAATTGCTCCACCTCTTGGCTGGCCAGGGTGGGTGCAGTGGTGATGATCTGTACCTGATTATTGGTGATGTCAGGGACGGCATCTACCGGGAGTCTGGTTAGTGAGTATCCTCCCCAGATGATCAGTATCAGGGTGAATATGCCAATAGCCAGCTTATTCTTTATTGAGAAATAGATAATCTTATCCAACATAGATATAGTATAAGTTGAAATGTGCAGTACCGCAGATCCGTATAGGACCTGCCGGTTCAGAAAAAATATGTCATCCCTGTACTAACTGCGGAGGTTGCCAGACCAGAAGAGAAATATCTTTGAGGTCGCCTGTAATATATTGAGTATACGTTGGCTGGTCAGCGAAAACAAATTGCTCATGAATGGTGGCTGACGTATCAGTCATAGTACATCCCGCACAACAGACACAGTAACAATGTGGGGAGCAAAGATCACGACCATCGTTATGATCTTCATGACAATGATGGGCTGTCTTACTTAGTCCAACCTCTTGTTTCACCTTCATCGAGGGCATAGGAGTCACGTCTGCACAAGGTATGCAGCATAGCACAAGCACAAGAACAGCTAACAAGAGGGCGGTTGCTTTCACGCACTGCAAAAATAAGGCTTATTAAATCAGCGCGTCGTACAACTATAAGAACAAGTCGCTCCTCTCAAAAGAGAGCGAACCCCAGATTAGTAGGGTTCGCCCTGCCCGGCATTACTGAAAATCAGTATCCATATCCACCATGTCCTCCTGGAGTTCCGCATATGCCTTTTCTCTGTTACCCGAGGAGTTTTTAAGTGCCTTCAGGTGCTGCAGATAATCCTCCAGCCATACATGCAGTGCGTCATGATCCGGACCGTCCATACGACACTCACTGATTAACTTGTCCGTTTCATATTGCAGCTTGTCCCCGAGCTGGCCCAGGTCCTTCCCTGAAGAAGGTCCCTGCAGCAAACCCTTGATATTCGCAATATTTGAACGAGTGCTTTCATCAAGCTGCCATTTCTTATCCGGAGCTTCCACGTCATTGCGGGTGGCGTGTTGATGAGGCGCATCAACGCTGGTTTCACTTTCAGCGTTATGTTCATGTTCTGCGGAACCAGAGCAGGAGGCAAACAAAAGAAGCCCTGCTGCTATTATTATTTTAATCATAGCGTTTTCTTTTTATTATTTTAGATTTTAGTGTTCATCCTTGTAGTTCGCCTCTTGATAATCCTCACTGGCGCTGTTTTGAGCTCCTCCTGTTACAAACCCGGTATGAATCTCCGGGTGGCGAATCTGGCCGCCTAAATGCGCTGTATAACCCATTGTTCCCGCTGCTGCCAAAGCAAAAGCCAGGACTGGGTAAACAAGGATAGCGGAGACAGATTTACCAGATATCTTGATAAGGCTTGTGGCAGCCAATATGGCGGCTGATATTACGATCCACAGGGACACTTCAGCAAAGTGCTCATGGTCTTCAATAGTTGATTCCAGAATGGCGGGAATACGTTCTGCCACTTCCTCAGCGCCTTCGCCGGTCAGAAATGCCGGTATGGCGAAAACCCCGGCAGCCACCAGCGTCCACAAAGAGACCTGGGAAACTGTTTTATTCTTTGTTATAATAGAGGCGATCATGGTGACGACCCCAAATAATGTGAGCATAACCGGCACGTGTGTCAATGCCAGATGAATTTGTGCTTGATTCATAATTAATGATTTGTGTAAATATTCGTTTGTCTTAAATACTACACAAACCTTGGGGGATGGAACACCCCCGAGAGAGATCCCATTATCAGTGTTCGGGTTTGATATAATGAAAAGCTGCCTTCAAAGTACTGAACACTTGGTGCCCAATTCCAAAACGACTCAGGCGCACAGGCTTGTAACGCACTGATGGATGTGGCAGTCTTGAACGGAAGCCGACTGTCTTTTTCTTCGTCTCCGTCATCAGGATGACTCTTCACGTAATGATCATAAAGAAATTCTGACAAGGACAATTCATTGCTGGCTCTATGGTCAAGATAGTGTTCGAACAGCAAGGGCAGCTTCAATAGTTGTCCTGCCTCTGTAAAGCTTACAGAGAAAATAGCTAGGAGCAATATTGTAA